>NZ_JBEYVX010000070.1:0-31026 GCF_040644195.1 Streptomyces sp. NPDC047014
GGGGGGGGCGGGGGCGGCGGGCGGGCGGCGGGGCGGGCGGGGCGGGGGGGGGGGGGGGGGCCGGCGGGGCCCCCCCCCACCACCGTGGCGGGGAAGCCATGCGGGTGAGCCGGGCAGGTCAGGCGATCGAGAAGGTGACGACCGTCTGGTAGGTGTCCGCGAACATGAAGGGCGGGAGCTGGATCATCCCGGCGCCGCCGACGGCGAACTCACCGCCGGTCAGCTCGTCCCCGCCGGCCGCCTGCGAGGCCACCTTCATCGGGACGTCCGTGATCGCGCCGGGCATGCCCGCCGTGCAGGTGCTCGGGCTGTCCGGGTTGGTGACGGTGCAGGTCGGCTGGATGCCGATCTGCGCCTTCGGCATCGAGTGTCCGGTCGCCTGGTTCAGGAACGGCGTACGCGTCGCCGTCACATCCCAGCCGAGGGAACCGCCGCGGAAGTCCTGGACGGTCGCGGCGTTGAAGACGCCGACCACCGACTGGGCCTTGCCGTTGATGGTGACCGAGCCGAAGCTGACGGCCGGCTGGCCGTCCTTCGGGCCGAGGGACAGCGGTCCGGGCAGGACCTCGACGTCGACCGGGTTCTTCACCCCGGGCTGGTCCTCCAGGAACACGAACGCCTTGTACGGGGTCACCGAACCGTCGATCCGGATCGCGTCGGCCTTCTTGGTGACGGTGATCGCGCAGGTGGCGGCGCCGGAGGCGGTGGCCGTACCGGTGCCGGTGTCACCGGTCGCCGTCCCCGCGAGCAGGGCGGAGCAGGTGACGGGCCCGGCGGGGAAGTTGGCGCCGTCGACGACCACGGCGGTGCCCGCCGCGCCGCTGTTGGGCGTGAGCCTGGTGGTGACCGGGTCCTTGGGCAGGGACTCGACGGCGACCGAGCCGAGGGAGGCGCTGGGGCGCGGGGCCGGGGTGCAGGTGGTGGTGAAGACGGAGCCGGAGAGGTCGGCGTCGGTCACCGCCAGGTCCAGGGCCACGCTGACCGAGGTGCCCTCCGTACCGTCCGGGATCCGGATCGTTCCGGAGAACGGCTTGGGGTCGAGTGGCTGGCCCGCGACGACCGAGACGGTCTCCGGCGGGCTGGTCACCACCTGGGTGGTGGTGCCGACCTTGAGGGTGAGCTTGGTGGTGTTCACCGTGGTGACGGAGAAGCCGGGGATCAGCGGGCTCGCGCCCGGGTCGATGGTGACGGGGACGACGTCGCCCGCCTTGGCGCCGTCGGGGAGGGTGACCGTCCAGTTCTGGTTGCCCGAGCCGTCGGGCTGCGGGGCGGGGGCGTCGCAGTTCTCGAAGACGCTGGTGGTCTTGGTCGCGGCCTGCGCGGAGCCCGCCAGGCCCATCACTCCGCCCGTCAGGGCCAGGGAGAGGGCCCCGGCTCCGGCCAGCACTTTTCGTCTGAGGGTTCTCGTACTCACTGGGTCGCGACTCCTTCGTCATGACGAACCCCTCCCCCCACCCGCTGTGTGGGGGAGGCCGAGCCGGTGCGGTGGCCGTTATTGACGCGTCACGGTGATGAGAAGTCAATGCCTTGCTTTCTCCCGAAGCGCACACACATTGATGGGCCATCAGGGGAGGTCTGATGGCCCATCGCGTACCGACCGGTCGGGGTCGGGGGTGAAAGTGCGGGTGGTGTGTCAGGGGGCGGGGGAAGGGGCGGGGGTGGGAGCGGGAGCGGCCGGCGGGGTGTGCAGGAGCAGGTTCGGGGTGCCGGCCGGGAGCCCGGTGATCCGGTCCGGTACGGCGCTCCGCCGCAGCACCTCCGCCACCTGCGCCGGGGTCCTGGCGAGGCCCTGCGCGAGGACCAGCGCGGCGGCCCCCGCCACGTGCGGGGCGGCCATCGAGGTGCCGGAGGAGCGGGCGGTCGCCGTGGCGGAGCCCTTCCAGGCGGAGGTGACGGCCACGCCCGGAGCCGAGAGGTCCACGCAGGGCCCGTAGTTGGAGAAGCGGGCGCGCCGGTCGGCGGCGTCCGTCGCGGCCACCGTGAGGGCCTGCGGGACCACGGCCGGGGATCCCCCGCAGGCGTCCTTGCCGCCGTTGCCGGCGGCCGCGGTGAAGGTGATCCCGGAGGCGACGACGCGGGCCACCGCCGCCTCCAGGGCCCGGCTGCGGCCGCCGCCCATGCTCATATTGGCCACCGCCGGTACGGCCGGCTTCCGGGCGGCGTCCTTGACCACCCAGTCGAGCCCCTTGACCATCCCGGACAGCCTGCCGGAGCCGCGGCAGCCGGCCACCTTCACCGCGACGAGCGAGACCCCCTTCGCCACCCCGTACGTCGCCCCGCCCACGGTGCCCGCCACATGCGTGCCGTGGCCGCTGCAGTCGCGGGAGCCCTCCATCCACACCGCGTTGTAGCCGTTCCGCGCCCGCCCGCCGAACTCCGCGTGGCCGGTGTTGATCCCGGTGTCGAGCACGTAGACGGTGACACCCGCGGCCTTCGTCCCGTACGCGTACGAGCCGTCCAGCGGCAGCTCGCGCTGGTCGATCCGGTCCAGCCCCCAGGGCGCCGGGGACTGCGGCGGTACATCGCCTGGGGCAGGGGCGGCGTCCGGGGCGGGTGCGGCGTCCGGGGCGACCCGGAACTCGGCATCCGGCTCGACCGAGGCCACCCGGGGATCGGCGGCCAGCGCGACGGCCCGCGCGGCGGTGGTCCGGACGGCGAACCCGCTCAAGGCCGACTCGTACACGTGCCCGACCCGGTCGCCCGGCTCCGTGATCTCGGCGACCACGGCGCGGGTCGGCGCGCGCGAGGCGGTGTCCTTGAGGAGGACGACGTAGGCACCGAGGGGGGCTTCGGCGCGCGGGACCGGGGCGACGGTGGCCGTGGCGGCCGCCGCGACCAGCGCGAGGGCGGGGACCAGCGGGGCGAGGGGGCTCATGCGGCCGATGCTCGACGAGCGAGCCCCCACCCGCACGGAGGGTCCGCCAACTGGCCCCACGACACCCCACTCCCCGGACGCGCCCCGGGCGTGTCCGCCCCGCCGACCGGTCGGCTCGGGGTGGGGCAGCGGCGTGGGCGGCGGCGGGGGCAGTGGCCCCGGGACGCCGCTCCCGACCGGGCCCGGCGGTCAGCGGTGGGACACCTGCTGGAGCTGGGTGGCCGGGGCCGGCGTGCCGTCGGTCCAGGCGTAGACACGCTTCCCGCGTATGGCCACCTGGTACTGGTGGGCGTCGCGGCACTCGGAGCGCACCCCGGCGCGCAGGGCTCCCGGCCACCACTTGGCGTGCAGCTCCGGGTCCCCGAGCTTCTTCGGCGTGCCCGCCGTGCACTGCGGGCCGTCGAGCGGGGTCTTGCCCAGGGTGAAGCGGATCAGCCGGGCCTCGCCCTTCGTGTGGACGCGTATTCGGACGTCGGTCGCGTCCTTCGGTATCCACGACGGCAGCGCGAACGCGGCCTCCGCCCGCCCCGGTGCGTCCGAGGCGGTGGCGAAGCGCTTGCCCTTCTCCTTGTACACCTTGTGGTCGATCGTGTCGGTCACGGGGTTGGGCGGGAGGTTCGGCAGCGCGAAGGCGGCGGTGGCGAGGACTCCCACGGTTGCGGCGGCGATGACGAGCGGACGGCGGTTCATGCCTACCAGTCTCGACCGGGACACCCGCCCCGCGCGTCCCTCCCCAGAACGAATCCGGCTTGCGCCGTAGGTCTCACACGGTGTCATACCTGGGAGGGGTGCCGGTCAGGAAACGGCAGCGTGCAGTAACCGGCGGGCGGTCGGGCCCGTTGCCCGGAGGGATGCGTTCCGCTCCCGAACCGACCGACCCGCTCCGCCCCGCCCCGACCCGCTCCGCCCCGTCCACCCCCCGAGGACCCCCATGCGCCGCCGTCTCCTCCCCGCCCTCGCCACCGCCGCCGCCACCGCCGTGCTCGCCCTCGCCCCCGCCGCCTGGGCGGCGCCCGCCGTGCCTGCCGACAAGCCGCAGGTCCTGAGCCGCTGGACGCAGCCCGACGCCGCCAGCCGCAACGCCTGGGCCGACGCCCGCGCCCACCGCGACACCTGGGCGGCGTACGCCTTCGACTGGTCCACCGACTACTGCACCTCCTCCCCGGACAACCCCTTCGGCTTCCCCTTCGCCGCGGCCTGCGCCCGCCACGACTTCGGCTACCGCAACTACCGCGCCGCAGGCACCTTCCCGGCCGCCAAGTCCCGCCTGGACCTGGCCTTCCACGCCGATATGAAGGCCGTCTGCACCCAGTACTCGGGCAACCTCAGGAACTCCTGCGAGGGCACCGCCTGGACCTACTACCAGGCCGTCAGGCTCCTCGGCATCTCCTGATCCTGACCCTGATCCCGCCCCCCCCTCCACCCCGCCCCTCCACCCTGCCCCCGCTACCCCCGGTGAGCCGCCTCCAGCCGCCCCAGGGCCTCCGGCGACAGCCGCAGGGCCGCCGCCGCCACGTTGTCCGCCAGGTGGTCCGGGTCCCCGGTCCCCGGGATCGCCAGGACGTGCGCCCCCTGCCCGAGGGTCCACGCCAGCCGCACCCGCGCCGTGCTCACCCCGTGCGCGCGGGCGACGGCCAGCACCTCGGGGTGCTCCGCGCCCCCGGCGCCCGCGCCGCCCTCCCGGCCCGTACCGGCGATCGCGTAGAACGGCACGTAGGCGATGCCCAGTTCGCCGCAGGTGCGTACGAACGCCTCCTCCTCGGGCCGTACGCCGATCCCGTACATGTTCTGCACGCAGACCACCGGCGCGATGGCCCGGGCCTCGGCCAGATGGTGGGGCTGTACGTTCGACAGCCCCAGGTGGCGGATCAGGCCGGCCTGCCGGAGCTCCGCCAGCGCCCCGAAGCGCTCGGCGATCGAATCCGAGCCGACGATGCGCAGGTTCACCACGTCGAGGTGGTCCCGCCCGAGCTGCCGCAGGTTCTCCTCGACCTGCCCGCGCAGCTGCTCGGGCCGGGCGTGCGGTATCCACTCCCCGGACGGGTCGCGGCCCGGCCCCACCTTGGTGGCGAGGACCAGGTCCTCCGGGTACGGGGCCAGCGCGCGGCTGATCAGCTCGTTGGCGGAGCGCAGCGGCGAGAAGTAGAAGGCGGCGGTGTCGATGTGGTTCACACCGAGGTCCACCGCGCGGCGCAGCACGTCGACGGCGCGTTCACGGTCGCGCGGCACGGCGTCGCCGATGAGCGCCTCGCCGCTCTGGGGCAGGCGCATCGCGCCGAATCCGAGCCGGTTGACCGTGCGGTCGCCGAGCACCCAGGTGCCCGCCGCCGCGGCAGTCGCCCTGGTGGTCATAGCAGTCGTCTCTGAAGTCATGCCGGGAGGATGACCGCCCGATAGGCTGCCCGCCCATCGATTAAGTCATCCATTAATCCCGGAGGTTACGCGTGCGGGCCGAACTCGCCTTCTCGGCCGGCGATCTCGCCCGCATGCGCTTCGCCGTCTCGCCCATGTGGGAGGTCGGCCCGAGCATGCGCCTGCTCCGCTCGGGCCGTGACGACCCCGTGCACCGCAGGTGGGCCGGGCAGGTGCGGCCGCGGCTGGCGGCCGCCGGTCTCGACCGGGGTCCGCTGGCCGAACTGGTGCCGCCCACCGGCTACGTTCCCGACTTCCTCAACCCCGTCCCCGCCGGCCCGGCCCCCACCCTGGCGGAGGAACTGGCCGCGATCCGCGCCACACCCCCCGGGCGGGTCCGCGCGGACCTGGACCGCCTCGCGCACGAGCAGGGCTCCCTCGGCCCCCACCTGCGCGCCCTCCACGACAGTCCCGGCGACCTGTCCGGCCTCACCGAGGCGATCAGCGCCTACTGGGATCTGGGCCTGGCCCCCTACTGGGCCCGGATCCGCGCCGTCCTCGACGCCGACGTCTTCCACCGCACCCGCCAGGTCGCCGAGCACGGAGCCGGCCACCTCTTCAACGAGCTCCACACCTCCGTGAGCTGGGACGACAGCACCCTGCGCCTTTCCGGGCGGCACCGGCCGCTGTCCCGGCGGGGCACCGCCACAGGGCTCCTGCTGATCCCGTCCGTGTTCACCGGCCCGGTCCCCTTCACCCGGGTCACGCCGTCCGATCCGCCGCAGCTGGCCTATCCGGCGCGCGGCACCGGCGCCCTGTGGGAGGCGCGGCCCGGCGCCCCCGGCGGTGCCCTCGCCGCCGTCCTCGGCCGTTCGCGGGCGCTGCTGCTGGCCGAGCTGGAATCCCCGGCGACCACCACCGAACTCGCCCGCCGTACAGGGCTGTCGGCGCCCGGTGTGTCCCAGTTCCTCACCGCCCTGCGCGGCGCGGGCCTGGTCAGCGCGCACCGGGCCGGGCGCTGCGTGCTGTACGCCCGTACCGCCGCGGCCGAGGCCCTGCTCGCCGCCTCCGCGGGCGGTTGACGCGGCTCAGCAGCACAGCACGGGCACGCGCTGCACGAGGTTGTTGCCGAAGCCGCCCCAGGTCCACGGCTGTTCGAGCGGCTGCCCGCGGCCCGTGGCGTCCGTGGCGCGGACGGTGAGCGTGTGGCGGCCCGGCGCGGCCTCCCACCCGCAGGTCCACGCCTGCCAGGCCCAGGGATGCGGACCGCGCGGTTCCACCTCGGCCGCCGTCCAGCTCCGGCCCCCGTCGCCGCTCACCTCCACCCGTACGACGGCCCCGTACCCCGACCACGCCCGCCCCCGGAGCCGTACGGGACCGGGGCGCACGATCCGGGTGCGCGACATGAAGTCCGGGAAGCCGGGCGGTTCCATCAGGGCGCGCGGCGCGATCCGGGTGACGGGCTCGCCGGGGGCGTCCGAGGCTTCGTCGGCGCGCCGGTAGCGGTAGGCCACGGACTGCTGGAATCCGGTGTACGGGGCGTCGACCAGGGTGATCTCGCGGAGCCATTTGACGTGTGCCATGCCGTACCAGCCGGGGACGACCAGCCGCAGCGGATACCCGTGCTGCGGCGGCAGCGGCAGGCCGTTCATGGCGTACGCCAGCAGCACCCCGCTGTCCTCCCCGGTGGCCGTCGCCACCGGCAGGCTGCGCCGGTAGTCCTGCTCGACCCCGCGCTCCACCCCGTGGTCGGCCCCGGTGAAAACGGCCTCCACCGCCTCCGGCCGTACGCCCGCCGCGGCCAGGACCAGACGCAGCGGTACGCCGGTCCAGTCGGCCGTGCCCACCGCCTCGGCCAGCCACGGCTGGCTCACCGGCCGGGGCGACAGCAGCGCCCGGCCATTGCCCGCGCACTCCATGGTGACCCGGTGGGTGACGGCCGGGAGCCCGCGCAGGGCGGCCGGGTCCAGCGACAGCGGCGTACGGACCAGCCCGCGGACGGCCAGCTTCCAGTCCTCCTCGCCGGTGGCGGGGATGTCGTAGTGGACCAGGACGTAGTGCAGCCCGGGCGGGGTGACCTCGTAGCGCAGGGCCTCCATCGGGAGGCCGTGGTTGCGGGCCGCGAGCGCCAGTTCCTCCTGGCTGATGCCCTCACCGGCCGGCGCGACGCGCGCCGGGGCGCTGGCATCCCGTACGGACGCCTGCTCCATGCCCCCATGGTCGCGCGCCGGGCGCCGCGTGGCACCTCCACCGGACTCGACTCAGGGCAGCAGGTGGCGGACGAACCAGTCGCGGGCCAGCCGGGACACCTCGTCCAGCGCGCCCGGCTCCTCGAAGAGGTGGGTGGCGCCGCGGACGATCTCCATCCGGTTCTCGCAGCGCAGCTCCTCGCGCGCCCGCCGGTTGAGGTCGAGCACGGTCGTGTCCTCACCGCCCACCACGAGCAGCGTGGGCGCCCGTACGCCGCCCAGGTGCCCGGCGGCGAGATCGGGGCGGCCGCCGCGGGAGACCACGGCGCCGATGTCGGCCCCGGCCCCGGACGCGGCCCACAGCGCGGCGGCCGCCCCGGTGCTCGCCCCGAAGTAGCCGACGGGGACGGGCGCGCGGCGGCGCAGCCAGACGGTGGCCTCGGTGAGCCGGGCGGCCAGGGTGCCGATGTCGAAGACGTTGGCGCGGTCGCCCTCCTCGGCGGGCGTGAGCAGGTCGAAGAGGAGGGTGCCGAGCCCGGCCCGGTTCAGCTCCGCCGCCACCGACCGGTTGCGCGGGCTGCGGCGGCCGCTGCCGGAGCCGTGGGCGAACATCACCACCCCTGCGGCGCCCACGGGCAGGGCGAGGTCCCCGGCGAGGGTGAGGCCGCCGGCGTCCACCTCGACGGGGGTGGCCGTGGCGGACCGGGACGCGGCCGCCGCCCGCGCCAGCAGGGTGACGACCTCCTCGTCGGAGGTCTGCGCGAAGTCCTCGTACCACTCGCCGACCGCCCGGAAGGAGGGCGGCGCGGACAGGCACACCAGCTCGTCGGCGGCGTCGCGGAGCCGGGCGAGCGAGTCCGGGGCCGCCACCGGCACGGCCAGCACCACATGGGCCGCGCCCTGGGCCCGGACCACCTGGCAGGCGGCGGCGGCCGTGGCGCCGGTCGCGATCCCGTCGTCCACGACGACCACGGTCCGTCCGTCGAGCGGCACCCTCGGCCGGTCGCCGCGGAAGGCGCGGGCGCGGCGGGCCAGCTCCGCCTCCTCGGCGTGCTCGACCTCCGCCACCTCCCGCGGCCCGAGGCGGCTCATCCGGAGGATGTCCTCGCTGATCACCCGTACCCCGCCCTCCCCGATGGCGCCGAAGCCGAGCTCCTTGTGATGCGGGACGCCGAGCTTGCGTACGACGATCACATCGAGCGGGGCGCCCAGGGCCCGCGCCACCCGGAAGGCCACGGGGACCCCACCGCGGGGCAGGCCCAGCACGACCGGACGCTCGCCCTCCAGATGCCGCAGCGCGGCGGCCAGACGCTCGCCGGCGTCGGCGCGATGGGGGAACAGCAAGAGGGGTCACCCCCGAACAGGGTTCGGTGCCGCCGTCAACGGGTCTGTTCCGAAGACCCGTTGACGGCGGCTCGGTATCCGCGGGGGCTCAGCGCCCGCCCTGGCTCCGGGACTCGGCCGCCGCCATGGCCTCGGCCTCGGACTCGGCCATGGCGATCGCGACGCCGAACGCCTGGGCGATATGGCCCGCGGCCGACATGACGCGCGCGGTGCCGACGACGGGGGCGATCGCGACGAGGACGTCCTGCAGCTTCTCCACCGTCATGTCCGCCTTGATGGCGGGATCCATATGCGCCATGTAGGAGATGGCGGGGGCGTCCATCGCCACGAGCGCGGCGATCCGGGTGATGATCAGCGTCTCCCGGTCCATGTGGCAGTGCTCGATGGAGTCGAGGGTCATCGCGGCGAGCGTTTCGAGAACGGGGGCGTCGGAGGCAGTGGCCATGCTCGTTTCCGCCTTCGGGTGCGGAGGGGAACCGGCGCACGACGCGCCGGCGCATTGCCTCCTCACCGTACGATCGCCCCGCCCGGCCCGCATGTCGGCCCGCCTGTGCGGGAGTTCACCGAAACCCCGCTGACCTGCACGAAAGCCCTCCACGGAGGGAGGGCTTCGGCAGCTGGAGAAGAGGTGCCCCCGGCAGGACTCGAACCTGCGGCCAAGCGCTTAGAAGGCGCCTGCTCTATCCACTGAGCTACGGGGGCCGGAAGGTGGCCGTGGTGGGCCTGGAGCCCCTGGTGGGGGTGGGACTGCGGTCCGTGCCGGGTCAAGGATAGGGCTCCGGTCGCCTTGTCCCGGTTGCTTCACTCGCGGGCCACGATGTGGAGGTTCGGTGAAGCGGTCCCGATAATCGCAGGCAGGTGCGATTCTCGCACCGCTTTTGCGTCACGACGCCCCTGGTGTTGTGCACTCGTTATGCCTGCGCCCCACTCGTCCGCGGTGCCGGGAATGTCCCACTGGAGTCGCGGTCGGCGCGCAGAGGGCGTATAAGCTTCAAAAATGGTCCTAAATTGGGCATTCTTCGCATGTGGTGACCTTGGATGTTCGGCCTCAGCTGCTCGATGCCCTGTCCGCCCTGCGCGACCGGGTCGCGTCCGTACGTCTGCCGTTGCCCCTGCCCGGCGCCCCCAGGGCCCGCCAGACCAGGGCCGAGCTGCTGGCGCAGCTGGACGACTATCTCGTACCGCGCCTGAAAGCGCCCGAGGCGCCGATGCTCGCGGTCGTCGGCGGGTCCACGGGGGCCGGTAAGTCCACCCTCGTCAACTCCCTCGTCGGCCGGCAGGTCAGCGAAGCCGGGGTGCTGCGGCCGACCACGCGCACGCCCGTGCTCGTCTGCCACCCGGACGACCACCACTGGTTCGCCGGGATGCGGGTGCTGCCCGACCTCATGCGGGTCTGGGTGCCGCACGACGAGGACGAGGACCTGGCGCCGATGTCCGCCTCCGCCGCCCGCTCGCACGGCCCCGGGCGCGGCCGCGGCCGGCCCGGCGGCCGGGGCGGCGGGCACGAGACCCGCGAGATGCGGATCGAGACCGTCTCCAGCCTGCCGCGCGGACTGGCCATCCTGGACGCCCCCGACATCGACTCCCTCGTCGTCGAGAACCGGAACCTGGCCGCCCAACTCATCTGCGCCGCCGACGTCTGGGTGATGGTCACCACCGCCTCGCGGTACGCCGACGCCGTCCCCTGGCACCTGCTGCGCACCGCCAAGCAGTACCGGGCCACCCTCATCACCGTGCTCGACCGGGTCCCGCACCAGGTGCTCGCCGAGGTCTCGCGCCAGTACGGGGCCCTGCTCACCAAGGCCGGGCTGGGCGACGTACCCCGGTTCACCGTGCCCGAGCTGCCCGAGTCCACCGGCGGGGGCGGGCTGCTGCCCGCCAGCGCCGTGGCCCCGCTCTCCGCCTGGCTCGCCCACCACGCGCAGGACCCCGCCGCCCGCCAGTACGCCGTCGGGCGCACCGCCCTCGGCGCGCTGGACTCGCTGCGGCGCCGGATGCCCGAACTGGCCTCCGCGGTGGCCGCCCAGCACGCCGCCGCCGTACGGCTGACCTCCGCGGTGGAGGACGCGTACCGGCGCGAGGGCAAGCGGGTCCGGGGCCGCCTCGACAGCGGGGCCGTCCTGGCCGGGGACGCCCTCACTCGCTGGCGCGGCTACCCCCTGGACACCAGCGCCGCCGAACTGCTCGACTCCCTGGCCGAATCCCTCGCCGCGCTGCTCCAGTGCGCCGTGGCCGCCGCCGACGAGCGGATCGCGCAGGCGTGGCGGCGCGAACCGGCCTCCGGCGCGGTGCCGTTGCCCGCCCCCGACCGGGAGGCCGGCGAGCGCATCGGCGTGGCCGTCCGCCGCTGGCGGCGCGTCCTGGAGGAGCTGGCGGAGGAGGAGGTGGCCACGCTCGACAAGCAGCCGCAGCCCGACGCGGGCGGGGTGGCCGCCCTGCTCGCCGCCGCCCTCCTCGGCGGCAGGCGGGCCCGGCCCGCCGGGGAGAAGCTCGCCGAACGGATCGGCGCCCAGGCCGCCCTGCGGCTGCGCGACCGGGGCGGGGAGCTGATCGGGGACCACCTCGACCAGGTGCTGCGCGCCGAACGGGACCGCCGGCTCGCCCCGCTGGAAGCCCTCGAAGTGACCCCCGAACCCCAGGCCGAGCTGATCGCCGCGCTGTCCGTACTGCAGAAGGAGAGGTGACCGGGTGACCGCCCTGACCGACCGCACCGACGACCGCTGGGACGACGGCCTGATCGCGCGCTCGCGGCCCCGTCCCCTCGGCGGGACCGAGGAGGACGCGGCCGAGGCGGGCGACGCGGGCGACGACGCGCTCGTACGGGCCGTCTCCGGAGCGGGCAGCGACGGCGGGAAGTCGCCCGCGCCGCCGCTCAGCCCCGAGGGGCAGGCCCTGCGCCAGCGGCTCGACGCGCTGCGCCAGCTGGTCGGACTCTCCCGCACCCGGCTCGACGGGAAGACCCTCGCGGAGGCCGGACGGGTCCTGGACGAGGCCGCGGCACGCCGCGGGCTCTCGCCGCAGCACACGGTCGTGGCGATCGCCGGAGCCACCGGAAGCGGCAAGTCCACGCTCTTCAATTCACTCGCCGGAGTGCAGATCTCCGAGACCGGACTGCGCCGTCCCACCACCGCCGCACCCATCGCGTGCAGTTGGTCCGACGGGGCCGCCGGGCTGCTGGACCGGCTGGAGATCCCGGGGCGGCTGCGGCGCCGCCCGCGCGAGACGCCGGAGGCGGAGGCGCTGCGCGGGATGGTCCTCGTCGACCTGCCCGACCTGGACTCGGCGGTCGGCGCGCACCGCGCGCACGTGGACCGCGTACTGGCCCTGGTCGACGCGGTGGTGTGGGTCGTGGACCCGGAGAAGTACGCCGACGCCGTGCTGCACGAGCGCTACCTGCGCCCGCTGGCCGGGCACGCCGAGGTGACCTTCGTCGTGCTCAACCAGGTGGACCGGCTGCCCGGGGAGGCCGCCGACCTGGTCCTGGACGACCTGCGCCGCCTCCTGGACGAGGACGGCATCGCCCTCGGCGAGCACGGCGAACCGGGCGCCACCGTCCTCGGACTGTCCGCGCTGACCGGCGAGGGCGTCGGGGAACTGCGCGAAATGCTCGGGCAGTTCACCCATGAGAAGGGGGCCGCGACCCGGCGCATCTCCGCCGACGTCGACCGGGCCGCCGTGCGCCTGCGCCCGCTGTACGTCGCCGACGGGCACCCCGGACCGGAGATCGGGGAGGCCGCCCGCGAGCAGTTCGAGGACCGGCTCGCGGAGGCGGTCGGCGCCAGCGCGGCGGGCCTCGCCGCGGAACGGGCCTGGCGGCGCAACGCGGGCAAGGCATGCGGCACGCCGTGGCTGCGGCTGTGGCGCTGGTACGAGAACCGGCGCGCGCCGCACACCCTGACCGGGCTGGCCGCCCTGGCCGCGATCGGCGGGCGGGGCCAGACGGTCGCGGAGGGTCCGGCCGAGCAGGAGGTCACCGCGCGCCAGCGGGTGGAACAGGCCGTACGGGTCGTCGCCGACGAGGCGGCCACCGGCCTGCCCGAGCCCTGGGCGCAGGCGGTACGGGAGACCGCGGTGCGGGGCGCGGAACGGCTGCCGGAGGCGCTGGACGAGATCGCGGTGACCCTCGGCGCGGCGGTGGCGCAGCCCGGCGCCAAGCCGCCGCGGCCCGCGTGGTGGCCGGCGGCGGTACTGACGCAGGCGGCGATGACGCTGCTCCAGATCTACGGCGGGCTGTGGCTGGTGGGGCAGATCGCCGGGGTGCTGGAGCCGAAGCTGATGCCGCCGGTGCTGCTGATGGTGGCGGGCATCATCGGTGGGCCGCTGGTGGAATGGGCCTGCTCGATCGCGGCACGCGGCCCGGCGCGCCGCTACGGGCAGGACGCGGAGCGGGGGCTGCGGCAGGCGGCGGCCGGGTGCGGGCGGGCCCGGGTGCTGGAGCCGGTGGCGGCGGAGCTGCTGCGGTACCGGGAGGTGCGCGAGCAGTACGCCACCGTGGCGGCCGGTGGGAGCCGCTTGTCCGCCACGCGTCAGTAGTCCAACGGCGGCGGGGCGCGGGCCGGTTCCCGGCGGGTGCCCGGCCGGCCGTGATTCAGCCGCAGGGGTGAGCCGGTTGTCCACAACCGGCTCGTTGTCCACAGGCCGCGGCACCCGGACGGCGGCCTGCCCCAGCATGGGTCGTAGCCCGTACGGATGGTCCGTGCGGTGCACGACGACGGGGGAGGGCGGCCGGGATGAATGACACCCAGGTGACGCTGGTGGGCTGCGTGGCGACGCAGGTGGACTACAAGGACACGGCACACGGGCCGTCGGCGCGGTTCCGGTTCGCGGTGACACCGCGCTACTACGACCGCCGCAAGGACGTGTGGGCCGACGGGACCACCAGCTTCTACACGGTGTGGGCGCGGCGCACGCTCGCGGTGAATCTCGCGGGTTCCGTATCGGTGGGGGAGCCGCTGGTGGTGCACGGCCGGCTGCGGGTCCGGGAGGATCCGCCCGACGGCGAGGGGAACCGGTGGTTCTCCGCGGAGATCGACGCCACCGCCATCGGGCACGACCTGAACCGGGGCACGGCCGCGTTCCGGCGGGTGGTCAGGACGGACATTCCGCTGATGAGCACTCAGAAGGCGGCGGTGGTCTGAGTGTTCGAGACGGTTAGGATTCCCCGGTACTCACGGGCACCTGGGCCTCCGGCCCGAAGGGGAAGACTGTGTCGATTGCCGTTCCCGCATCCTCCGCTCCTGATTCTCCTGCTTCTCCTGACTTTCCTGGCTCTCCCGATACCGCCGGTTCTTCCGGCTCTCCTGGCTCTCCTTGTCCTCCTCGCTCTGCTCGCCCTCCTCGCTCGTCCGGTCCTGTCGTGGGATCCGCCGGGCCGAGGGGGGCGGGGCGCCGGCCGCTGGCGGCCGCGCTGCTGGCCGCGGCCCTCACGGCCGCGCCCGGAGCCCGGGCCGCCGCCGACTCCGGCCCGCTCCCGGCCAGGGTGCCCGAAGGTGCGAGCGCCGTGCTCGACGGGCTCAAGACGTACGGGCAGGCGGTCCTGCGCGGCGGGGACGGCTCGGTGCGCCAGCTCCGCGCCGGGCTCTACGAGATGCGGGTCGACGGCGGCGGCATGCTCCAGACCTACGGGGTCGGGGTGGCGGGCAACGCCCAGCCGCAGTCCCGGTACACGGAGAGCGGCTGGAACGGCAGCCCGCTCGCGGGCAACGGGCAGGCCGGCCGGATCCGCTGGGTGCTGGAGCACTCCTACCCCCAGCTGAACGATCTGGCCGGGCTCGCGAAGGCGGCCGGGGCCGGTGCGCTCACCGCGGAGAGCGCGGCGGCGGGCACCCAGGTGGCGATCTGGCGGCTGGCGGACGGCGCGCGGGTGGAGGCGGCGGACCCGGCGGCCGAGAAGCTGGCCGACTACCTCCAGCGCGCGGCGGGCCAGCTGCCCGAGCCGCCGGCCTCACTGGCGCTGGACCCGGGCGAGGTCGCGGGGCCGGTGGGCACCCGCCTCGGG
The DNA here is from genome assembly GCF_040644195.1 of Streptomyces sp. NPDC047014. Taxonomy (NCBI): domain Bacteria; kingdom Bacillati; phylum Actinomycetota; class Actinomycetes; order Kitasatosporales; family Streptomycetaceae; genus Streptomyces; species Streptomyces sp. NPDC047014. The sequence continues at coordinate 14,759 of NZ_JBEYVX010000070.1, forward strand.
CCGGTGACGGTGCGCACCGGGGCGCGGAGTGTGTCGGTCACGCCGGACGCGGCGGCGGTCGCCATGGGCGTGCGCGTGGTGGACGCCGAGGGGCAGCCCCTGACGAACGCCGTCAACGGCAGCCGGCTGTATTTCGAGGTTCCCGCGGGCACCGCCGACGGGACGGCCTCGGTCACCGTGCAGGGGGCGACCAAGGTCCCGGTGGGCCGGGTCTTCACCAGCGGGGTGCCGGCGCAGGCGCAGATCGTGGCGGGCTCCAGCGAATCCGCGGCGGCGGCGGTGGCCACCGCGGTCTGGCCCCCGGCCCCCGAGGCCGAGGCGTCGGCGGCTCCGGCCGCCCTGGGCACCCGTACCGCGCCCGTGCCGACGGCCACCACCGCGGACGAGCAGCGGCTGGCCACGAGCGGCAGCTCCTCGGCCACCCCGGTCATCGCCTCCCTGGCGGTGGGCCTGGTGGTGCTGGGCGGCCTGGTGGTCCTGGTCCTGCGCAAGCGCCCGCTGGAGGGCGAGGGGTAGTGGACCCGGCTCCCTGCCCCCCCCGGAAGCCTGGGGTGGTGGGGCCGCGGCCCGGGTTCTATCGTCGGTTTGGAACTGGCTCGCGGGGTAGGGGCAGGGAATGGGCGATCAAGAACTGACCTGGCCGGCGGTCCTCGCGCGATGGGACCGGCGGCTCTTCGACGCCGTCGCGCGGCGGCACTGGCCCGGCGCCGACCGGGTGCTGCCGCGGCTCGGCCGGGCCGCGAACCACGGCGTGCTGTGGGGCGGGGCCGCCGCGGCCATCGCCGTCTTCGGGTCCGCCGGGGCCCGTAAGGCCGCCGTGCGCGGGGCCGCCTCGCTCGCGCTGGCCTCCTCGACCATCAACACCGTCGGCAAGTGGTCCGTGCGCCGCCCCCGCCCGCTGCTGGACGGCGTGCCCGCCGTGCGGCAGCTCCGCGTGCAGCCCACCACGACCTCCTTCCCCTCGGGGCACTCCGCCTCGGCCTTCGCCTTCGCCACCGGGGTCGCGCTCGCCGCCCCGGGCTGGGGGGCCGTACTGGCGCCGGTCGCCGCCTCCGTGGCCTTCTCGCGGGTCTACACCGGCGTGCACTACCCCTCCGACGTGGCCGCCGGAGCGACCCTCGGCGTGGCCGCCGCCTTCGTCGTACGCCGCCTCGCCCGCGACGCCAAGGAGGCCCGGGTCGTCCCCGGCGACGAGCGCCCCGCCCCCGGAGCCCCCGCGCTGCCCGACGGAGCCGGGCTCACCGTGGTGGTCAACACCGGCTCCGGTACGGCCGCCGCCGCGGGTCTCGACGTACTGCGCCGCCGGCTGCCCAAGGCCGAGGTGATCGAGTGCGGCGGGGAGGAACTGCTCCCCGCCCTCGCCGACGCGGCCGCCCGCTCCAGCGTCCTCGGGGTCTGCGGCGGCGACGGCACGATCAACGCCGCCGCCACCGCCGCCCTCCGCGCCGGCGTCCCGCTGGCCGTGTTCCCCGGCGGCACCCTCAACCACTTCGCGATGGACCTCGGCCTCGCCGGGGTCGAGGACACCTGCGAGGCCGTCGCCCAGGGCCAGGCCGTCCGCGTCGGCGTCGGCCGCTTCTCCCCGGGCCCCGGCCCGGACGGCGAGCCCGGCCACTTCCTCAACACCTTCAGCATCGGCGCCTACCCGGAACTGCTCGGCCACCGGCTGCGCTGGGCCCCCCGCATCGGCGGCGGCCCGGCCGCCCTGCTGGCGTCCTGGAAGGTGCTGCGCGCGCAGCGCCCCGTACGGCTGCGGCTCGCCGGCCGCCCCCGCAGCGTCTGGCTGCTCTTCGCCGGCAACGGCACCTACCACGGCACCGGCCCCGCCCCCCGGCGCCGCGACAGCCTCGGCGAGGGCCTGCTCGACCTCCGCGTCGTCTACGGCGGCGGCCGCCCGGGCCCCCGGCTCCTCGCCGCCGCCTTCGCCGGGCCCCTCAGCCGCTCCCCGGTCCACGCCGCCACCCACCTGCGCAGCCTGCGCATCGGCGACGTCCCGGCGGGCACGCCGCTCGCCTACGACGGCGAGTACGCCGACGCCCCCGCCCGCCTGGTCCTGGACGTCCTCCCCGACGCCCTCACGGTCTACCGCCCGCGCTGAGCCCGGCCCGCCCCGGTCCGGTCCGGGCCCCACCCCCGTGACGGGGCCCGGACCGGCCCGGCGCGGGCCCGCCCGCGCCGGGTCAGGCCGTTTCCCGCCGCCGGGGCGTCTTGCGCGTCCCCACCCCGGCGGCGATCAGCACCAGCCCCGCGGCCAGGATGCCCAGATAGCCCCCGGGCGGCAGGTCCACCACCTTGTGCAGCCAGCCCCACTCCTCCTCCGCCCCGAAGAAGGCCCGCGAGGCGAAGCCGATGAACCCCTGGGCCCCGATGACGTAGCCGATGCTTTCGACGGTGTATCCGATGGCGGTTCGCATGGATCCACCCTCCCGCGCCCCCGCCGCAAGATCGTCCTCCCCAGGACCGAGAGCGCCATAGGCCGAACGATGCAGCCCCACCCGGCCCCCACCGCCACCCCACCCCGGCCCCCACCGCCACCCCGCAGCCACCGAGCCCCGCCCCCGGCCCCCCCGACCTACCCATTCGCCCGCGGGTATGGACGTACGGCAAGATGGGGTGTATCTGCCCACCATCGATCTGCCGGACGGTTTCTCTTGGCTGAGTTCATCTACACCATGCGCAAGACGCGCAAGGCGCACGGCGACAAGGTGATCCTCGACGACGTCTTCCTGAACTTCCTTCCGGGGGCCAAGATCGGTGTCGTCGGCCCGAACGGTGCCGGTAAGTCCACCGTTCTGAAGATCATGGCGGGCATCGAGCAGCCGTCCAACGGCGACGCCTTCCTCTCGCCCGGCTACACCGTCGGCATCCTCATGCAGGAGCCGAAGCTCGACGAGTCCAAGACGGTCCTGGAGAACGTCGAGGACGGCGTCGGCCCGATCAAGCAGAAGCTCAACCGGTTCAACGCGATCGCCGAGGAAATGGCGACGAACTACACCGACGAGCTCATGGAGGAGATGGGCAAGCTCCAGGACGACCTGGACCACGCCAACGCGTGGGACCTCGACGCCCAGCTGGAGCAGGCCATGGACGCCCTGGGCTGCCCGCCCGGCGACTGGCCCGTCACCAACCTCTCCGGTGGTGAGAAGCGCCGCGTGGCCCTCTGCAAGCTGCTGCTGGAGGCCCCCGACCTGCTGCTCCTCGACGAGCCCACCAACCACCTCGACGCCGAGTCCGTGAACTGGCTGGAGCAGCACCTGGCCCAGTACAAGGGCGCCGTCGTGGCCGTCACCCACGACCGCTACTTCCTCGACAACGTCGCCGAGTGGATTCTCGAACTCGACCGCGGCCGCGCCCACCCCTACGAGGGCAACTACTCCACCTACCTGGAGAAGAAGGCCGAGCGTCTCAAGGTCGAGGGCAAGAAGGACGAGAAGCGCGCCAAGCGCCTCAAGGAAGAGCTGGAGTGGGTCCGCTCCAACGCCAAGGGCCGCCAGGCCAAGTCCAAGGCCCGCCTCGCCCGCTACGAGGAGATGGCGGCCGAGGCCGACAAGATGCGCAAGCTCGACTTCGAGGAGATCCAGATCCCGCCGGGCCCGCGTCTGGGCTCGATCGTGGTCGAGGTCAACAACCTCTCCAAGGCGTTCGGTGACAAGGTCCTCATCGACGACCTGTCCTTCACGCTGCCGCGCAACGGCATCGTCGGCATCATCGGCCCGAACGGCGCCGGCAAGACCACGCTCTTCAAGATGATCCAGGGCCTGGAGAAGCCGGACTCCGGCGAGATCAAGGTCGGCGAGACCGTCAAGATCTCGTACGTGGACCAAGGCCGCGCCAACATCGACCCCAAGAAGACCCTCTGGGCGGTCGTGTCGGACGAGCTGGACTACATCAACGTCGGCAACGTCGAGATGCCGTCCCGCGCGTACGTCAGCGCCTTCGGCTTCAAGGGCCCGGACCAGCAGAAGCCGGCCGGTGTGCTCTCCGGTGGTGAGCGCAACCGCCTGAACCTCGCGCTGACCCTCAAGCAGGGCGGCAACCTGCTGCTCCTCGACGAGCCCACCAACGACCTCGACGTCGAGACCCTGGGCTCCCTGGAGAACGCGCTGCTGGAGTTCCCCGGTGCGGCCGTGGTCGTCTCCCACGACCGCTGGTTCCTGGACCGGGTCGCCACGCACATCCTCGCCTACGAGGGTGAGTCCAAGTGGTTCTGGTTCGAGGGCAACTTCGAGTCCTACGAGAAGAACAAGATCGAGCGGCTCGGCCCGGACGCGACCCGTCCGCACCGCGCCACCTACAAGAAGCTCACCCGAGGCTGAGGGAGAGCTGAGGTCACGGCCATGGCCAGACACCACTACCGCTGCCCACTGCGCTGGGCGGACATGGATGCCTTCGGGCACGTCAACAATGTCGTCTTCCTCCGCTACCTGGAGGAGGCGCGCATCGACTTCATGTTCCGCCTCGCGCCGGGCGAGGGCAGCGAGTCCTTCACGGGCGGATCCGTCGTGGCCCGCCACGAGATCGACTACAAGCTGCCCCTCGTGCACCGTCACGAGCCGGTCCTCATCGAATCCTGGGTGACCCGGATAGGCGCCGCGTCCCTGACCATCCGCTACGAGGTCAAGGACGAGGCGACCGAGGACAGGCCCGAGACCGTCTACGTGCGCGCGGAGACCGTGGTCGTGCCCTACAACCTCGCCGCCGGGCGGCCCCGCCGCATCACGGACGAGGAGCGCCACTTCCTCGAGGAATACCTCGACGAGCCGCGTTCCGAGGCCATCGCGGCATGAACGAGCAGTTGCGCTTCGCCGATTCCGGGGAGGCGGCGGACCTCGCCGCCTTCCTGGGGCGGCTGGTGCACTACGACCGCGCCGCCGCCGTCCGCCTCCAGGCGGGCGGGGGCGCGCTGGCCGTGTTCGGCCGGCCGCCCTCCTTCGAGGTGCTGGCCGTGCGGACGGTACGGCTCGCCCGGCCGGCCGCCGCGCCCCTGGACCTGACCGTGTCCGCGGGGGAGTTCCTGGAGTCCGTGGACGAGGCTCCGGCCGAGGCCACCGTGCCCGGCGCGGTCACCGGGCCGCCCTGGACCGGCGTACTGCCGCCCCGCGGCGGCTGGAGCCGGCTGCCGGGACTGCCCGCCCCCGGGGCGATCGGGGCGGCCGTCGCCGCCGCCGTCGCGGAGTTCCGGGCCCGGGACGAGGCCCTGCCCGCGCAGCACCGGACCCGCTCGCAGCGCGACCGTATCGGCCGCGAGATCTGGTCCCGTACCCTCGGCGACACCGATCTGCCGCTGCGCGTCGCGCACGCCGCCCAGTCCCTGGGCTTCCTGCGTCCCGTACGGGCCGCGGTGACCGCCGCCGGCACCGCCCCCGGATCGGGCGCGGGCGCCGAACCGGTGGCCCTGCTGTCCGCCGGGAGCTGGCTGCGGCTGCGCACCCCGTACGGCTCCGTCGCCACCCGCCGCCCCGGCGTCGGCGGCGGCCTGGGAGCCCTCCAGGTCCGCCCGGTCTGACCGCTGGTCCGGAAGCGCTGCTAGCCCGCCGTGTTGATCATCGAGGCGGCGGCGTAGGTCAGGTACTTCCACAGCTGCGCCTCGTGCTCCGGCTCCAGGCCCAGCTCGTCCAGCGCCACCCGCATGTGCTTCAGCCAGGCGTCGTGCGCCGCGGTGTCCACCTGGAACGGGGCGTGCCGCATCCGCAGCCGCGGGTGCCCCCGGTGCCGGCTGTAGGTGGTCGGGCCGCCCCAGTACTGCATCAGGAACAGGGCGAAGCGCTCCTCGGCGGGCCCGAGGTCCTCCTCCGGGTACATCGGGCGCAGCAGCGGGTCCTCCGCGACTCCCTCGTAGAAGCGCCGCACGAGGCGACGGAAGGTGGCCTCGCCGCCCACCTGCTCGTAGAAGGTCTGCTCCTGAAGGGTCTCCTGCGGATTCTCATTCACCCGACCATCGTCTCAGACGCCCGGCGTGCCCCGGGGGCGCCCAGGGATTCGTCCGGAAGGCGCGGGCAGCCGTACGGAAGCCCCGCGCGCTCGCACGGGCGGCCCCGGCGGCGGACAGTGGAGGCATGGCCGCACACCCGCCACGTACGCCGCGCACCGCACCCCCCGGTACCGCCGCCCCCGGGCCCGCCGCCCCCGCCGGGCCGCGGGACCTGCGGGAGACCGCGCACGCCGCCCAGGTGCGGGAGCTGACCGCCGCCGGGGTGCTGGAGGACCCGCGCTGGCGGGCGGCCTTCGCGGCCGTGCCCCGGCACGTGTTCGTCCCCTACTTCTGGACCGGCCGCGGGGCGGGCCACGAGCGCCTGTGGGCCGAGGACCCCGACCCCGAGCGCCGCGCCCGCTGGCTGCGCGGGGTCTACGTGGACACCCCGCTCGCGACCCGGCTGCGCGACGGCCGGCTGGTCTCCTCCAGCAGCCAGCCCTCCCTCATGGCGAAGATGCTGGCCGCGCTGGACGTACGCGACGGGGACGATGTCCTGGAGATCGGCGCGGGCACCGGCTACAACGCCGCGCTGCTCTGCCACCGCCTCGGCGAGGAGCACGTCACCACCGTGGACCTGGACGAGGAGATCACCGAGTCCGCGCGGGTCCACCTGGCCCGCCTCGGCTACCACCCGGCCGTGGTCACCGGGGACGGGGCGCGCGGCTGCCCCGCCCGGGCCCCCTTCGACCGGATCCTGGTCACCTGCACGCTGCCGCTGGTACCGCCCGCCTGGCTGGCGCAGTGCCGCCCCGGGGCACGGATCCTGTCGCCGCTGGCGACCGGGCTGATCGCGCTCACGGTCCGGGACGCGGGCTTCGCCGAGGGCCGTTTCCTGCACACGGCGGCCTACTTCGTCCCGCTGCGCGGGGCCACGGCGGCGCCGCCGCCCGATCAGGAGGCCCTGGCGCGCGGGCTGCCGTACGAACTGGTGGAGAACGAGCGGTTCCAGTTCATGCTGCTGCTGACCCAGGGGGTGCTGCACCCCCGGGAGGCGCTGGACCTGTGGCGCAGCGAGGGCCGTCCGGCCCGGGAGCGCTTCGGGGTGTCGGTGGGCCCGGAGGGCCAGTGGTCCTGGCTGGACGATCCCCAGGGGCCCTACGTGTGGCCCCTGGGGAAGGTGTGATCAGCCGCGGCGGATGGTGATCGTGGTCCAGGCGCCGACGTGGACGCGGTCGCCGTCGGCGAGCGGGACCGGGACGTACGGCTGGATCGGGTCCTCGCCGCCGTTGATCGTGGTGCCGTTGGTGGAGTTCTGGTCGACCACCGCCCAGGTGAGGTCCGGCTGCTGGACCAGGACCGCGTGCTGGTGGGAGACGCCCGGGTCCTCCGGCGGCACCGAGAGGTCGATGTCGGGGGACTCGCCCGTGGAGGCGCGGCGGCGGCCGATGGTGATCTGGCCGCCGGACAGCGGAAGGTGCTGCTCCGGGGAGTAGGCGGGCAGGTTGAGCCCGGTGGCCTCGGGGCCGCTGCGCTGCATCATCGCCATGAAGTACGAGCGGTCCGGGCCGATCGTCGCGGACCAGGAGCCGCCGCCCTGGGGCGGGAGGGGCTGGTGGTGCTGCGGAGCGGAGGCCGGGGGCTGCTGGTACTGCGGCGGCTGCTGCGGCTGCTGGTACTCCTGCTGGTACTCGCGCTGGTGCGGCGCGGGAGGCTGCTGCTGGTACTGGGGCTGCGGGGGCTGCTGGTACTCGTGGGACGGCTCGTGCGCCGGGGGCGGCAGCAGCCAGTCGTCCTCGCGCTGGAGCGGTTCGGCCGGCCGGTTCACCCGGGACGGGCGGGAGCCCTGGTACTCGAAGTGGTCCTGGGAGTAGGCCCCGGGGGAGGGCACGGGCGGCGGGGGCGTGCCCCGGCCCCCCGCCCCGGTCGGGTGCGGCCCCGGCCCGGGGCCCTGCTCCGCCGCCGGGGGCGTGTACGGGGTGGCCGCGCGGGTCAGGAAGTTGTACCGGCACTCCTCGCAGAACGGGGCCATGGCCTCGCGCGGGGTGCGGCACTGCGGGCAGAGCTCCGCCTGGGCGGTCGCGTCACCGGCGGTCGGGGGGAAGCCGTAGCCGTAGGAGGGCACCGCGGGGGGTGCCTCGGCGGTACCCATGCGGTGGCCGCAGACCTCGCACCAGTCGTCGGAGGCGGACTGGTGCCCGTTCGGGCAGGTCGGCATGGCGGCGCTTCCCCCTTCTTCTTCCCGCGTCGTCGCGGCGGGAGTTCGGAACTGCTACGTCAGGACTTCTTCACTCGGACGGTCTGCGTCGAACGCGTTTCGAGGGTCATCTCATCGGCGTCGGCGACCTTCGCTTTCAGCCGCACAGTACCTGCCACCGCGTCCACCACATCCACCACCTTCGACAGGAGCCGGGCTGTGTCGGCGTTGCCGGAAACCCCGGCGAGCTGCACCGCACGCCCGAGTTTGGCCGTAGCACCCTCCACATCACCCATTTTGCGGGCTTCCAGGCCCTGTTGGATAGCCTGCGCCAGCTCCGCCTGCCCCGTGTAGTGGGCGACCTGCGGATTGATCGCGGTGGAGGCGGCCAGATCGTCCGTCCACACCGCCCGGACCAGGCCCTGGCCCAGGACCGCCGCGGGCTCGCCCGCCGCCCCCGGCCGCACCAGCGTGACCCGCGAGGCCAGCATCTCCTGGCCCACCGATCCGCCCGGGACGCGGACGCACACGTGGTACTCGCGGGACTCGTCGCCCCAGGAACCGGTCGGGTAGTCCCCGGCGCGCGGGCCGGCCTCGGTGCGCCGGCCGCTCAGGTCCTGGACGGCCGGCGCGACCTGCTTCACGTACTGGATCTCCGCGCCGACCGGGGTCCACAGGCGCAGCGAGACGTCCGCGACCTCCTTGCCCATGACGTTCTCCATCACGCGCGTGAAGTCCTCGGCGAGACGGGCCGGATCGGCCACGATGTCGGCGGAGCCGAGCAGCGCGTGCGCGATGCCGGTGACCTCCTTCACCTCCCAGTCGGTGCCCACGCCGCGGGCGTCGCAGGTGAAGCGGCCCGCGCAGGCGTCGAGGGTGGCGCGCAGGACGGCCGCTTCCTCGTGCTCGTTGCGGCCGTCGGTGAGCAGGATGCCGTGCCGGATGGAGGCGGTGGAGCCCCGCAGCAGGCCGTCGGCGAGCCGCAGCCAGGTGCCGATGGCGGTGCCGCCGCCGGAGCTGAGGCCGCGCAGGGCCTCCTTGGCCTGGGCGCGGGTGGCCGGGTCGGCCACGGCGAGGCGGCCCTGCCCCGGGTAGACCTCCTTGGCCACGTGCGTACCGGCGATCACCGCGAAGGCGGTGCCGTCGCGCAGGGTGTCGACGGCCGCGGCCGTGGCCTCGCGGGCGCCGCGCATCTTCTCCGGCGGGTACTCCATCGACCCCGAGCAGTCGACCATGATCACGACGGCCGCGCCCCCGTCGGCGGGCGCCGCGGCCGCGGAACCGCCGCCGGTGGCGGTCACCGTGACGATCGCGTGCACCTCCCGGCCCCCCTCGGGGAGGAACTCGTTCTGGTACACGTCCACGGTGAAGCGTGGCGCGCTCTGTTTGGCGAAATTCGCCATCGGATGGACTCCTAGGGTGCTCGGGCAGGCGGGTCAGACCTGCGGGCGCGCTTCCACTTCCGGTTCCGGTCCTGCTGCCGGGCCCGGGGCGGTCTCCGCGCCCGGCCCCGGTTCCGTGCCCTGTCCGGGCCGCGTGGTGAAGGGCACCACGGCCACGGTGACGTTGTCGTGCCCGCCGCCGTCGAGGGCGTGGCCCACCAGCACCTGGGCGCTGTGCAGCGGGCGGGCCGCGGCGTCGGCGGGCAGCACCTGGGCCATCTCCCGCGCCGATTCCGCGTAGTTCCACAGTCCGTCGGTGCAGACCACGACCACGCCGGGGTGGTCGGGCTTGAAGGTCGCGGTGTGCGGTTCCAGCTCGTAGGCGTCGGCGCCCAGCCAGCCCGTGATGGCGTGCGCGCGGACGTCCGCGTACGCCTCGGCCTCGCCCATCAGCCCGGCGGCGACCATCTGCGCGGCCCAGGAGTCGTCCTCGGTGAGCCGGCGCGGCAGGGCCGCCCGGTCGTCCGGGACCCAGTAGGCGCGGCTGTCGCCCACCCAGCCGATGGTCAGCAGGCCGCCGCTGACGACGGCGCCGACCAGGGTGCAGGCGGGGGCGTTCTGCGCGCCGGGCACCTCCGGGGCCAGGGCGTTCACGGCGGAGGCGGCGGCCAGGATCGCCTCGTGCATGGCCTCCTGCGGGTGGGCGCCGCGCGGCAGGGCGTCGAGCAGGGCCTCGTTGGCGGCGCCCGCGGCGGCGGCCGACGCCTCGTCGGGGCGGCTCGCGGAGGAGACGCCGTCGCAGACGATGGCCACGGTGGCGGCGGAGCCGTCGGGCAGGGCGGTGGCCGACACCGCGAACGAGTCCTCGTTGCGGTGGTGGCGCAGCCCCCGGTCGCTGACGGCGGCGACGCTGCCCAGCTCCTCCTCCAGGTGGTCCCGCTCGCGCGGCTGCGCGTGCCCGCAGTGCTCGCAGTAGCCGTCGGTGTCCACCCGCCCGGCCCGGCAGGCCACGCAGGTCTTCCCCGGCTCACCGGTCGCGGGCGCGGCCGGGGGCCCGCTCGCGGGCGGGGTCGCCGCCGCGCCGTACGCGGGAGCCGCGGCCGGCTGTGCGGCGTACGGGTCCTCGGCGGGCCGCGGTGCGCCGCCCGGCGGGTGCGCGGCCGGGCCCTCCTCGGGCGTACCGCCGCCGGGCAGGTCGTAGCGGGCCCGCGGCTCCTGCGCGCCGGCCGCCCCGTACGGGTGCTCGGCGGCGGCCCACGGCGTGCCCTCCGGGGACGTGGCACCGTACGGGTCCTCAGGGCCCGGGGTGGCCGCCCAGTCGGCCGGGTCGCCCACGAGGGTGGGCGCGGCCGCGGCCACGCTGCCCCAGCCCGGGGCCGGTTCGGCTGCGCCGTGGGAGACGGCCGGCGGGGCCTGGGGCGGCTGTGGGGCCGGTGGGATGGGCAGGGTCGGGTGGTCCGCGGCCTCCGCCGGGGGAGGGGAGGTCACGGAGTGGCCGCAGACACCGCAGAAACGGTCACCCTCCTCCAGGGGTTCCGCGCAGCTGGGGCAGCCCGACAGCCGATGCATCGACATCACTCACACCCACGTCCGGGGACGGAAACGGTTTGCCCGCTCCACCAGTTCGATCCTCTCCTCGCCACGCCGTGCCAGCCGTGCGAGGACGCGGTACGAGCGCTCCAGACCGAAGCGCAGGCCCCGCTCGTCCAGTTGACTGCCGAGCAACGAGGTCCGGCCGGGGTCGGAACCCCGGCTACCCGACAGTACCCAGTCCAGGGCCGCGCCCAGAACCTCCGTCACCAGGCGCTCCTGCCGCTCGGGGTCCAGCCCGAACCTCCGCAGCGCCTCCACCTGCCCGGCGGCCGCCACCAGGTCGGCCAGCAGCGCCTCCCGCGGTGACCGGTCGCGCAGACGTGCGCGTACGGCCGCCACCCGCGCGGCGGTGTAGTGGATGGACGCCTCCGGTACGGATTCCAGCGTGCGCACGGCTCCGTCCCGGTCGCCCGCGGCGAGCTGCACCCGGGCCAGTCCGAAGGCCGCGCTGACGAACCCCGGGTCGGTGGTCCAGACGAGCCGGTAGTACTCGGCGGCGTTGTCCAGCTGCCCCAGCACCTCCGCGCAGAGCCCGAGGGCCAGCTTCGGCGCGGGCTCGCCCGGGAAGGCGTCGTAGATCGCGTCGAAGGAGAGCGCGGCCGTCTCGTCGTCCCCGGTGGTCAGGGAGGCGATGCCGCGGGCCCACACCACGCGCCAGTCGTCCGGGTGGCGGACCTCCAGCTCCAGCAGCGCCTCCCCGGCGGCGGCCGCCTCGCCCAGCTCCAGCCGGGCCCGCAGCTCCCGCAGCCGCAGCTCGGCCGAGTCGGCGGGCGCGGCGGCCAGCGCGGCCAGCAGGTCGGCGGGGGCGGAGGCCAGCAGGCCGGTCAGGAAACCGGCGTTCGGGTCGGCCGGGTCCACCAGCGGCACCGGCAGCGCCAGCGCGGCGTCGCGCGCGTCGAGTGTGGTCGCCCCGGCGGCGGGCGGCGGGGACGGCGGCTCCGGTACGGCCACGGCGGCGGGGGCCGCCCGCGGGTCCGGCGCGGTACGCGGCCCCGGCAGGGGCGCGCCCGTCATCCGGGTGGCGGTGCTGCCCAGGCCGGGCAGCGGCGCGCCCCCGGCCGGGTCACCGGACGCGTGGCTCCCGACCAGCGAGGTCTGCCCCCACGGCCCGGCACCCGCGGCCGCCTGGGCAGGAGGCGTCGCGGCAGCCGTCGCCGGAGCCTCCGCCGGGCCCGCCGGCCGCTCGGGCAGGGCCGTACTGCCCGCCCCGGCCGCGCCTCCGGACGTACGGCGGCCGCGCGCCCCGAACAGGCCGCCCAGGAAGGAGCCGCCGGGCCATGCCTCGACGGGCCGGTGCCCCAGCCGGGAGACCAAGACCTCGGCGGCGTCCGCGTCGGCGTACAGCCGGGTGTCCGGAACGCGCAGCTCCGGGCCGAAGAGGGTGGACAGCTGCGGCCGGGGCCGGCCCGTCTGGAGCGCGACCACCTCCCGCAGCACGCCCGTCAGCTGGTCCGCCATCTCCTGCGCGGAGGAGAACCGCCGGCCCGGATCGGGGTCGGTCGCGCGGACGAGCAGCCGGTAGAAGGACTCGTACCGCCGGAAGACCTCGATGTGCTCCGGGTCCGGCAGCGAGTCCACGAACACGTTCGTGTAGCCCTGGAAGTCGAAGGTCAGGACCGCCAGCGTGCGCGCCACCGTATAGAGGTCGGAGGCGACGGACGGGCCCAGCTCCGCCACCTCCGGCGCCTGGTAGCCCACCGTGCCGTAGATGGCGGACACCTCGTCGTCCATCCGCCGGACCGCGCCCATGTCGATCAGCTTGAGCTGGTCCTGCTGCTGGATCGCGTTGTCCACCTTGAAATCGCAGTACAGCAGGTTGCGGCTGTGCAGATGGCCCAGCGCCTCCAGCGCCTCGATGCCGTAGGCGCACGCCTGCTCCACCGGCAGCGGGTCGCGCCGCCCGTCCGGCCGGCGCCGGTCGTTCGCGATCTCCTTGAGGGACTTGCCGCCCACGTACTCCATGACGATGTACCCGTCCAGCGAACCCGTCCGCTGGTCCAGGTGCTCCACGAAGTTGTAGATCCGCACGATGTTGGAGTGCTCGATCTCCGCGAGGAAGCGCCGCTCCGAGATCGCGGCCTCCATCGCGTCCTGGTCGCCGGTGTCCAGCAGGCCCTTGAGGACCACCCACCGGTTCGCGACCGCCCGGTCCACCGCCAGGTACACCCAGCCGAGCCCGCCGTGCGCGAGGCAGCCCGCCACCTCGTACTGGCCGCGCACCACGTCCCCGGCGCGCAGCTTGGGCACGAAGGAGTACGGATGCCCGCACTTGGTGCAGAAGCCCTCCGTGCGGCCCGGCCGCTCGCCCCGGGACCGGCCCACCGGGGCCCCGCAGTCCGAGCGGGAGCAGAACCGCTTGCGCTCGGGGACCTCCGGGTTCTCCAGGACGGCCGTGGAGGGGTTGGGGCGCGGCACCTCCGGGACGCTGACCAGGCCCGCGCCCAGCCGGCTGCGCGCCGAGGAGGAGGCGGCCGAGCCCGAACTGCGCACCGACACCGAGCGGGTGGAGGACTGGCCCGTCAGCGCGCGCGACAGGCGGCCCGACACCGAGCGCCGGGAGGAGGAGGACCGGGAGGAGCGGGCCGAGGCCGAGGAACGCGCCGAACCGTGCGAGCCGTGGGAGCCGCGCGAGCCCGCCGAGCCCCGGGACCCGCTGGAGCCCAGCGAGCCGCCGCGGGCCGCGCTGGTCATCCCGGTCGGCGGCGACACCAGCTCCTCCGCGCCCGCCGCGACCGAACCGACCGGGGCCAGCCCGCAGGTGTCGCAGTACAGCTCGCCGCCGCCCATGTCCTCATACGCCCCGGGGCAGCCGGGGCGGCCGCACACCGCTCCGCTCGGGCTCATGCGTCCTCCGTCCCCGGGCCCTCGGGCCGGATCGTCTCCTCGGGCCGCGGCTGCGGCACCAGCGCCTCCGCGGCCGCCTGCTGGTAGCGCAGCACGGCCTGCTCGGCGGCCCGCAGATCGCAGGGCGCGCTCCACAGCATCCGCCGCGCCGCGTCGTACCGCTCGATCAGCAGCGGGTCCTCCGCCAGCCCGTGCCGGGCCACCTTCGCCCGGTACGCGTCGAGCCGCCCGCGCAGCTCCGCCCGGACGGCCAGCGGCGCCGTCACCGCGGTCAACGATTCGCGGGCCCGGCGCAGTTCCTCCCCGGCCCGCTCCTCCAGGGATTCCAGCAGCGGCGAGAGCCGGTGCCAGCGGGCGTGCCGCCGGTGCTCGGCGGCCGCCGCGAGCTGCTCCTGGAGCACCGTGGGCGGGCCGCTGACCGCGGGCACCTCCGACGCGGCGATCTTCGCCAGCACCTCGCCGCGCGCCGTCCGCGCCTCCGACAAGGTCCGGTCGGCCCGGGAGAGCACGTCCCGCAGGCTGATCAGCCGCTGCTCGGCGTCCTGCCGTACGTCCAGCACCGCCTCGACCTCACGGCGTACGTCCTCCAACGCGAGCGCGGCCCGGTCGTAGCGGGCGGTGTCCGGGCGGCCGCCGCCGGGCGCGGAGCTGCCCGTCCCGCGCTGCCAGAAGGCCAGCGGGTCCGCGATCACCTCCGCGCGCAGCCGGGTCAGCTCGGCGGTGATGTCCTCCAGGTCGTCGCCCGAGGGGTGCTCGCCGGGGCGCACGCCCACCGAGTGCGCGAGGGACCGGGTGCGGTGCAGCTCGGCGGCGAGCAGGTCGATCCGGGCGGGCAGCGCCGACCACACGGTGTCGGCGGCGACCACCACGTCCAGCGAACCGGCGTACAGGTCGTTCATCCGGGTCACCAGCTCGGCCAGGGACAGCCGTTCGGCCAGGGCCAGGCCCTCCGCCGCGGAGCCCGCGATGAGCACCCCGGGGCCGCGCAGCCGCTCGGTCAGCTCCACCAGGTCCTCGCGGTTCGGCCAGCGGCGCCGCTCGCGGAGCTCCCGGGCGGCGGTCAGCGCCCCGCTGTAGGCGTCGAAGTACGTCCACAGCCGGGAGATGTCGGCCTCGGCCACCGCCCAGCGCTCCTGGGTGAGCCCCGCCAGCGCGGCACCCTCCAGCAGCCGCCGCCCGGCGTGGTCCTGGAGGGCGAGCAGGGAGGTCTCGACGGCCTCGTGCTCCGCGCCCAGCCGGGCCAGGGCGCGGTCGACGTCGTCCCGGTCCATCACTGCCGACCCCGGCTCCACCGTGTGTGCCTCCGATTCCATCGTCACCGGACTCAGCCGTCCCGGTACTTGGGCGCGGGCGGCGCGGTCACCCCGGGCAGCACGGGCTGCAGGTGCTTGAGGTACGCCCTCATCCACGGGCTGTCGTTGCCGCCCGCGCGGTAGTTCTCCAGCACCTTGTTGACCCGGCGGACCAGGTCCGAGGCGTCCTTGTTCATCGCCACCCCGTAGAACTCGCGGGTGAACGGCGAGCCCACCAGCCGCACCGACGGGTCCTGGGCGGCCTGTCCGGCGGCGAGGGCGTTGTCCGTGATGATGCCGTCGACCTCGGCCAGCTGGAGCCGGACCAGGCAGTCGAGCTGGTTGGCGACGGTGACCGGCGCCGCCCCGTAGGACTGGGCCTTGAGGGCCGTCTCCGCCGTGGAACCGGCCGCCACGCAGATCCGCTTGTCCTTGAGCGAGGTGTCGTAGCCGGTGATCGGCGAGCCCTTCGGGGCCAGCACCTGCTGCCCCGCCTCGAAGTAGGCCGTCGAGAAGGCCACGTCCTCCAGCCGCTGGCAGTTGATGGTCATGGTCCGCACCACGATGTCGACGCGGCCCTCCTGGAGGGCGGGGACGCGCTGGCTCGTGGGGATGGCCCGGTATATCACCGCGTTCTCGTCGCCCAGGATGTCCTTGGCTATGGCCTTGACCAGGTCGATGTCGAAGCCGTCGAGCCGGGCGCCCTCCGCGGTCTGGTTGCGGTAGCCCCAGCGGAAGCTGTTCTGGTCCACGCCCGCGACGAGCTTGCCCGCCGCTTTGATCCGGGCGATGGCCGCCCCGTCCACCTCGGACGGGCGCAGGCTGGCCTCCGGGTCCTGGCAGGTGTCGGAGAACACCCACGGCGCGGCGGGCGCGGCCGGGGCCGCCGCCGCGGCGGCCGGCTTGCGCGGCGCGGACGGTCCGGCCTCCGGGGTCGCGTGCGCCAGCGGCAGCAGGACGGCCGCGGCCGTCACCGCGCAGGCGGCGGCCATCGCGCTCACCCCGCCCCAGCCGCGCAGCCGCCCGGCCCGGTGCCGGCCCCGCGGCCG
>NZ_JBEYVX010000071.1:0-30761 GCF_040644195.1 Streptomyces sp. NPDC047014
CCTCGCGGGTTTTCCTCCGGGCTTTCGTTCTGCTGTGTTGCTTTGTTCTTGCGTTTCCGACTCTATCAGACGTTTTCCGTGTCCGATTTCCTCGGCGCTTTCCAGGTCTTCGCTTTCGCGTTTCCCTTTCCGGCGATTCCGACTCTATCAGGTCCTTGCGGGCCTGACTGCCAGTCAGCGGCTTGGTGCTTCTGGGCTTTGGGGCCCTTCGGCGAGTGAGACAGTAGCGGATTCCTCGCCCCCGAACCTAATCGGCGGCAGCGTCCTCGGACGCGGATTCCTCATTCGCAAATACGCATGAAAACGAGACGACAGAGTGCGTCGTTCGTTCGATTTGAGTAGTGCGGAATGGCTGTCCGGGGACCGACCGGGGTCGGCGCTCACGTCGGACAACTCGAAGAACCTTACGGACCAGGCACACCCGTGTCAACCCCCTCCATCCTGCCGCCCGGCCGTCTACGCTGGGCCCCATGACCACGCACGTGCTCACGCTCAGCCTTCGCTGGTGGGCCGCCTGACGGCGGCCGACCTTCCACGCGAGCACGCACGCGCTCACGGCCGCCGCCATCGGCGGCCGTTCTGCTTTCTCCCTCCCGGGAGTGGCCCGGTCGCCGGTACGGCGGCCCGCACCACTCACCACCACACACCAGGGAGAGCAGCACATGAAGCGGATCTTCAGCGGGATCAAGCCCACCGGCCACATGACCCTCGGGAACTACCTCGGGGCCGTACGCCAGTGGGTCGCCGCCGAGCACCGGCCGGAGGCGGCGCTGTTCTGCGTGGTCGACCTGCACGCGCTGACCGTGGAGCACGAGCCGGCCCGCGTCCGGAGGCTCAGCCGGCAGGCCGCCACCCTGCTGCTGGCCGCCGGGCTGGACCCGGCCCGCTGCACCCTCTTCGTACAAAGCCATGTCGACGAGCACACGCGCCTGGCCTATCTGCTGGAGTGCACCGCCACCGACGGGGAGCTGCGGCGGATGATCCAGTACCGGGAGAAGGCCGCGAAGGCGCAGGCCACCGGGGAGGGGGTGCGGTTGTCGCTGCTCACCTATCCGGTGCTGATGGCCGCCGACATCCTGGCGTACGGGGCCCACGAGGTGCCGGTGGGCGAGGACCAGCGGCAGCACGTCGAGCTGACCCGGGATCTGGCGGTGCGGTTCAACCAGCGCTACGGGCACACCTTCACCGTGCCGAGGGCCACGCATCCGGCGGTGGCCGCGCGGGTCATGGACCTCCAGGACCCGGCGTCGAAGATGGGCAAGTCCCACGCGAACGGGGCGGGCATCGTCTATCTGCTGGACGAGCCGGAGGTGGTGCGGAAGAAGGTGATGCGGGCGGTCACCGACAGCGGGGACGGCGGTGTGGTCCACGACCGGGAGTCGCGGCCCGGGGTGGCGAACCTGCTGGACATCCTGGCGGCCTGTACCGGGGGTGATCCGGTGGCGCTCGCCGACGGGTACAGCGGGTACGGGGCCCTGAAACGGGATGTCGCGGACGCCGTGGTCGAGCTGCTGCGGCCGCTGCGGGAGCGCCACGCGGAGCTGGCGGCCGATCCGGCCCAGGTGGACAAGGCACTGCGCGAGGGTGCGGGGCGGGCCCGGGAGCTGGCGCGGCCGGTGGTGGACCGGGCGTACGAGGCCATCGGGCTGCTCGCGCCCTGACGGGTCCTGGCCTGCGTGCGGCCCCCGCGGGCGGGGGCCGCACGTACGGGTCAGCTGTTGCCCGTGGCCAGTTCGCGGCTGCGGTCGCGGGCCGCTTCGAGGGCGGCGATCAGGGCGGCGCGCACCCCGTGCCGTTCCAGCTCGACGATGGCGTTGATCGTCGTACCGGCCGGGGAGGTGACGGCCTCGCGGAGCTTGACCGGGTGCTCGCCGCTGTCGCGGAGCATGACGGCGGCGCCGATGGCGGCCTGGACGATCAGGTCGTGGGCCTGGGCGCGGGGCAGGCCGAGGAGGATGCCGGCGTCGGTCATGGCCTCGACGAGGAAGTAGAAGTAGGCCGGTCCGGAGCCGGAGAGGGCGGTGGCCGCGTCCTGCTGGGACTCGGGGACGCGCAGGGTCTTGCCGACGCCACCGAAGATCTCCTCGGTGTGGGCCAGGTGCTCGGCGGTGGCGTGGCTGCCGGCGGAGATGACGGACATGGCCTCGTCGACGAGGGCGGGGGTGTTCGTCATGACGCGGACGACGGGGGTGCCTGGGGCCAGCCGCTCCTCGAAGAAGGAGGTGGGGATGCCGGCGGCACCGCTGATGACCAGGCGGTCGGCGGGGATGTGGGGGGCCAGCTCGTCCAGCAGCCGGGCCATGTCCTGGGGCTTCACTGTGAGGATCAGGATGTCGGCGCGCTTGGCCGCCTCGGCGTTGGAGACGGCCTCGACGCCGTAGCGGCCGCGCAGCTCCTCGGCCCGCTCGGCGCGGCGGGCGGTGACCAGGAGCTTGGAGGCGGGCCGGCCGCCGCGGATCATTCCGCTGAGCAGCGCCTCGCCGATCTTGCCGGTACCGAGGACTGCGACTGTCTGGGTCATGCCCGATTCACCTCGCCGAACTGTTCACGCGCGATACGTATACGCCCTCATCCTGTCACCCGGGGAACGGGCGGGGCGGGACCGTCCGGTCCGTGGGCGTCAGGGGGTGCGGCGGCGGAGGGTGGCCGCGCCGAGGGCGAGGACGAGCAGGGCGCAGGCGGCGACGACGGCGAGGTCGCGGACGAAGTCGGCGGTCATGTCGGTGTGGGTGAGGACCTGGGTCATGCCGTCGACGGCGTAGGACATGGGCAGGACGTCCGACAGGCCCTCCAGTACGGGGTGCATGGTGGCGCGGGCGGCGAAGAGCCCGCACAGCAGCAGCTGGGGGAAGATCACCGCCGGCATGAACTGGACGGCCTGGAACTCGGAGGCGGCGAAGGCGGAGACGAACAGGCCGAGCGCGGTGCCGAGGAGGGCGTCGAGGAGGGCGACGAGCAGGAGCAGCCAGGGGGAGCCGACGACGTCGAGGCCGAGGGCCCACAGCGCGAGGCCGGTGGCGAGGAGGGACTGGAGGACGGCGACGGCGCCGAAGGCGAGGGCGTAGCCGGCGATGAGGTCGCCCTTGCCGAGGGGCATGGCGAGGAGCCGTTCGAGGGTTCCGGAGGTGCGCTCGCGCAGGGTCGCGATGGAGGTCACCAGGAACATGGTGATGAGCGGGAAGATCCCGAGCAGGGACGCGCCGATGGTGTCGAAGGTGCGGGGGCTGCCGTCGAAGACGAAGCGCAGCAGGGTCAGCATCAGTACGGGGACCAGCACCATCAGTGCGATGGAGCGCGGGTCGTGGCGCAGCTGGCGCAGGACGCGGGCGGCGGTGGCGGCGGTGCGGGCGGCGTTCATCGGGGCTGCTCCTGGGCGGGGAGGGCGGTGGCCGCAGCGGCGTCGTCGGCGGCTTCGTTGTCGGCCTCGTCGACGAGGCGGAGGAAGCCCTCTTCGACGGTGGTGGCGCGGGTCCGGGCGCGCAGGGCGTCGGGGGTGTCCTGGGCGAGGATGCGGCCCTCGCGCATGAGGAGGAGGTCGTGGCAGCGCTCGGCCTCGTCCATGACGTGGGAGGAGACGAGGATCGTGGCGCCCCGGGCGGCGGTGATCTCGTGGAAGAGCTTCCACAGGTCGCGGCGCAGGACGGGGTCGAGGCCGACGGTGGGTTCGTCGAGGACGAGCAGTTCGGGGGTGCCGAGGAGGGCGACGGCGAGGGAGACGCGGCTGCGCTGGCCGCCGGAGAGGTTGCCGGCGAGGGAGTCGGCGCGGGCGGTGAGGTCGACGTCGGCGAGGGCGCGGCGGACGGCTTCGGTGCGGCGGGCGGCGGCGGCGCGGCCGGGGTCGAGGACGGCGGCGAAGTAGTCGAGGTTCTGCCGGACGGTGAGGTCGTCGTAGACGGAGGGGGCCTGGGTGACGTAGCCGATGCGGGAGCGGAGCCCGGGGTGGCCGGCGGGGCGGCCGAGGACCTGGAGGGTGCCGGTGACGCGGGCCTGGGTGCCGACGACGGCGCGCAGGAGGGTGGATTTTCCGCAGCCGGAGGGGCCGAGGAGGCCGGTGATGCGGCCGCGGGGGACGTCGAAGGAGAGGGCGTCGAGGACGGTGCGGGGGGTGCGGCCGGTGCCGCGGCGGACGGTGAGCCCGTGGGCGTGGACGGCGGCCGGGGGACCTCCGGACGGTTTATTCATCATGTGATGAATAATGCTCCTGGGGGTGCCGGTCGTCAATCACCGGGGGGTTGCCGCTCCGCGTACTACTTCTTGCGCTTGGGGCGGCGGGCCGCCGGGTTCCCGGTACGGGCGCTGCGGCGGCGGGCGAATTCGGCCTGCGCGCGCTCGTACTCGGCGCGGCGCAGCTGCTCGCCCGGGGCCTCGGTCAGGCAGCGCAGGGAGTAGGCGATGAGGGAGCCGATGAAGCCGATGGTCTTGAGCCCCTTGAGGGCGGCCTCGTCGGAAGAGGGCGCCGGGCGCCGGATGTAGGACTCCCAGGTCTTGAAGAAGGCGATGGCGCTGGAGACCGCGAAGAGGACGACCACCGAGATGCTGAGGAAGGGGCCGACGTTGCCGATCTCCAGGCCCTCGTAGGAGAGGCGGAGCAGGAGGGCGGCGGCGACCGCGGTGATCATCGCGCCGATGCCGACGGCGGCGCGGCGCAGGCCGTAGCCGCTCTCGTGGTGCAGCCAGGTGGTGCCGAAGTAGCGGATCGGCTCGGGCTGCGGGCCCGCGGGGACCGCGTCCGGGGCAGCCGGGGCGGCCGGCCCGGCGGGGGTCTGGTCTCGCTGGTCGTCGCTCACACCGGCGATTATCCCCCGCCGGGCCCGCCGGGCCGGGTGCGTCTCACGTGGCAGACGGGTCGCGGGCGGGGCGCGGTGGCACCTGCGCCCGCGACCGTGCCGGGGTCGGCCGCCGTGCGGTCAGCCGCAGCGGGTGACGACGTAGCCGTCGCTGCCGGTGCGTACGTAGGCGTCCGCGATGAAGCGGCCGTTCCCGATGCAGTCCCAGATGCCGCTGGTGCCGTACGGGCCCGAGACCGTGGTGCCGTCGCACTGGCAGCGCAGGCTCACGGTCGCGCCGTAGGGCAGGACGTCGATGACGGAGTAGTTGGTGCCGGGGCCGCTGCGGACGTTCACGCGGTAGCCCGGCGCGACCGGATAGGACGGGTAGCCGGAGCCGGCGGTCAGGCTCTCGGCATGGCTCGAATCGTTCTCCACGGACATACGAAAATCTCCCCCCATGGGCGTTGCCGTGCGCAACTCGCGCAGGGTAGCAGGACCTTGGAGACTCCTCGGGGTCATCGACTAGGCTCCGGCGGGGGTGGTGAGCGGTGCATTCGCTGCGCGCGGACTACGCGGGCTTTCCGGAGTACGCGGGGCAGTACCGGCTCGAATCGGTGCTCGGCTCCGGAGGGATGGGCGTCGTCCATCTGGCCACGTCCGGCTCGGGGCTGAAACTCGCCGTGAAGATCGTGCACGCCGAGCACGCGGTGGACCCGGAGTTCCGGGCCCGTTTCCGCCAGGAGGTGGCCGCCGCGCGGCGGGTGAGCGGAGCCTTCACGGCGCCCGTGGTCGACGCCGATCCGGATGCCGAACGGCCGTGGATGGCCACGCTGTTCATCGACGCGCCCACGCTCGCGGCGCGGGTCAAGGAGCGGGTCCTCGACCGGGCGGAGCTGACCCGGCTCGCCGCCGGGCTCGCCGAGGCGCTGCGCGACATCCACCGGGCCGGGGTGGTGCACCGCGACCTCAAGCCGGGGAACGTGCTGATGGCCCCGGACGGGGTGCGGGTGATCGACTTCGGGATCTCGCGGCCCGCGGACAGCGATCTGCGGACCGAGACGGGCAAGCTGATCGGCACGCCGCCGTTCATGGCGCCCGAGCAGTTCCAGCGGCCGCGCGAGGTGGGGACGGCCGCCGATGTCTTCGCGCTGGGCGCGGTGCTCGTGCACGCGGCGACCGGGCGCGGCCCCTTCGACTCCGACAGCCATTACCTCGTCGCGTACCAGGTGGTGCACAGCGAGCCCGATCTGAGCGGGCTGCCGTCGCAGCTGGTGCCGCTCGTCGCGCGCTGCCTGTCCAAGGATCCGGCGGAGCGGCCCACCGCCGAATCGCTGATCGCGGAGATGCGGGCGCTGGCGTACCCGACGGCCGAGGACACCCAGGCGTTCATCCCCCGGCCCCGGGAGCCCGCCGCGCCCGAGCAGATCACGCACCGCCGGGAGCGTATCGACGCCGGGCCGGGCCCCGGTGCCGCGTCGCCGGTACGGGCGCCCCGCGCGCGGTGGGTACGGGTGGCGGCCGCGGCGGGGGCCGGGCTGCTGCTGGCGAGCCTGGCCGTCGGCGGGTACCTGCGCTTCGGGCCCGCCTCCGAGGCGCCCGCCCGGATCAGCGCCCAGACCGGTCCGGCGGCGGCCAAGAGCTTCGCCCCGTGGGCGGTGCCCCTGGGCCGGCCCGGCACGGGCAGCCGGATCGGCGCCTGCTCCTGGCAGGCGGCGGCCCTCTACTGCGCCGGGCCGGGCATCGCGGCCGCCCGGCTCGACCCGGCGGACGGGTCCACGGTGTGGTCGGTGGAGGCGGCGGCGCCCGCGAAGGGGACCACCGGGGTCGGGGCGCCGCTGCACGCGGGCGGGCTCGTACTGGTCGTGGCGCCGGGCAGTCAGGTCCTGCGGGCGCTGGACCCGGCCACCGGGGCGGAGCGCTGGCAGCACGCCCTCGCGGGCGGCACCCAGGCGGTGGTCGCGGGCGGGCAGGCGCTGCTGGTGGGCCCGGGCGGCGGAGTCACCGCGCTGGACGCGGCGCACGGCACCCCGCGCTGGACCCGGCAGATCGGCGGGACCGGCTCGGTGTGGTGGGGCGAGGCCGGGGCGGACGGGGCTCCGGCCGCGCTGTACGCGGTGACGCCGGAGGCGGACGGCGGCTCGACGCAGCTCGCGGTGGTGGATCCGGGGAGCGGGGCGCAGCGTACGGCGCTCAAGGCGCCCGGGCGGCTGCGGCCCGTGGGCACGGCGCAGGGGGCGCTGTACCTGGTGGACGTCGACCCCTCGGGCCGGACCACGGCCGTGGTCCGCGCGGATCCGGCGACGCGGGCCGTGCACCGGGTGCGGCTGTCGGCTCCGCTGTTCGACGCGGAGGGGGCGGTGGGCCCGGGCGGGGTGACGTACCTCTTCGGTACGTCGGGCGCGCTGGTCGCGGTCGGCGGTGCGCAGGAGGACTGGCGGCTGGAGACGGGCCTCAGTGTCGCTTCCCGGCCGGTGTTCGCGGCCGGGCGGATCCACCTGACGGCCGCCGACGGGCGGCTCCTCGCGGTGGACGCCGCCGCCGGGCGGCCGGTGGGGCAGACCAGGCCGCGCATGGCGGAGGGCAAGGACACCTACGCCGCGACGCTGCCCGCGCCGGCCGTGGGCGACGGGCGGGTGTTCGGGGTGGCGCCGGACGGGTCGGTGTTCGCGGTGGACGCGGGCGATCCCGGGACCTGGTGAACGCGCGGCGCCCCCGCACCGGAGGGTGCGGGGGCGCTGCTCTCGTATGCGAGGGGACCTGTCAGCCCAGGCGGCTGACGTCGCGGACCGCGCCCTTGTCGGCGCTGGTGGCCATCGCCGCGTAGGCGCGCAGGGCCGCGGAGACCTTGCGCTCGCGGTTCTTCGGGGCGTAGACCCCGCCGAGGGCCTCGTGGCGGGCGGCGAGCGTGGCGTCGTCGACGAGGAGCTGGATGGACCGGTTCGGGATGTCGATGCGGATCCGGTCGCCGTCCTCGACCACCGCGATGTCGCCGCCGGAGGCCGCCTCCGGGGAGGCGTGGCCGATGGACAGGCCCGAGGTGCCGCCGGAGAAGCGGCCGTCCGTCACCAGCGCGCAGACCTTGCCGAGGCCGCGGCCCTTGAGGAAGGAGGTCGGGTAGAGCATCTCCTGCATGCCGGGGCCGCCGCGTGGGCCCTCGTACCGGATGACGACGACGTCGCCCGCGGTGACCTCCTTGCGCAGGATCTTGTCCACGGCCTCGTCCTGGGACTCGCAGACCACGGCCGGGCCCTCGAAGGTCCAGATCGACTCGTCGACACCGGCGGTCTTCACGACGCAGCCGTCCAGGGCGATGTTGCCGCGCAGCACGGCCAGGCCGCCGTCCTTGGAGTACGCGTGCTGCACCGAGCGGATGCAGCCGCCCTCGGCATCGAGGTCCAGGCTCTCCCAGCGCTTGGACTGGGAGAAGGCGGTGGCGGAGCGCTCGCAGCCGGGGGCCGCGTGCCACAGCTCCATGGCCGTGTCACTGGCCGTGCCGGAACGGGCGTCCCAGCGGGCGAGCCAGTCCTCCAGGCCGTCGGAGTGGACGGTGGTGATGTCCTTGTTGAGGAGGCCGCCGCGGTGCAGCTCGCCCAGGATGGCGGGGATGCCGCCGGCCCGGTGGACGTCCTCCATGTAGTAGGTGCCGCCGGGGGCCACGTTCGGGGCGACCTTGGCCAGGCAGGGCACGCGGCGCGAGACGGCGTCGATGTCCTTGAGGTCGTAGTCCAGGCCCGCCTCCTGGGCGGCGGCCAGCAGGTGCAGGATCGTGTTGGTGGAGCCGCCCATGGCGATGTCGAGGGCCATCGCGTTCTCGAACGCCTCGCGGGTGGCGATGCTGCGCGGCAGGACGGACTCGTCGCCGTCCTCGTAGTAGCGCTTGGTGATCTCCACGACCGTGCGGCCGGCGTCCTCGTACAGGGCGCGGCGGGCGGTGTGCGTGGCGAGGACCGAGCCGTTGCCGGGGAGGGCCAGGCCGATGGCCTCGGCGAGGCAGTTCATGGAGTTGGCGGTGAACATGCCGCTGCAGGAGCCGCAGGTGGGACAGGCGTTCTCCTCGATGCGGAGCACGTCCGCGTCGGAGACGTTCTCGTTGGAGGCGTCGACCATGGCGTCGATCAGGTCGAGCTTGCGGACGGTGCCGTCGACGAGGGTGGCCTGTCCGGCCTCCATCGGGCCGCCGGAGACGAAGACGACCGGGATGTTGAGGCGCATGGCGGCCATCAGCATGCCGGGGGTGATCTTGTCGCAGTTGGAGATGCAGATCAGCGCGTCGGCGCAGTGCGCCTCGACCATGTACTCGACCGAGTCCGCGATCAGGTCGCGGGAGGGCAGGGAGTACAGCATGCCGCCGTGGCCCATGGCGATGCCGTCGTCGACCGCGATGGTGTTGAACTCGCGGGGGATGGCGCCGGCGGCGCGGATGGCGTCGGAGACGATCCGGCCGACGGGGGCGAGGTGGGTGTGGCCGGGGACGAACTCGGTGAAGGAGTTGGCGACCGCGACGATCGGCTTGCCGATGTCCGCGCTCGCTACGCCCGACGCGCGCATCAGCGCACGTGCGCCTGCCATGTTGCGGCCGTGGGTGACGGTGCGGGACCTCAGCTCGGGCATGCGGTTTCACTCCCCATGAGTGCGGCCGCGGGGGCGGCCGCGACTGCGGATATGGCTCAGGTACGAGGCTACGCCCACCGCCCGCGATCCGGACACCGCGTCCGGATGCCGGGACGGCAGGGTCATTCCTCGGTCAGGTACCGCTGGAGGGTGGGGGCCACCAGGGCCACGATCTTCTCCGGCTCGGCGGAGGCCAGGGGCTCGACCTGGACCACGTACCGCAGGAGGGCGATACCCACCATGTGGGAGGCGGCGAGCTCGGCGCGGAAGGTCGGGTCGGGGACGTCGAGGTCGGCGGCGACCCGCTCCAGGACCCGGCGCAGCACCAGCTCGCGCAGCACCTTCGCGGCGGCCTCGTGGGTCAGCGCGGAGCGGATCACGGCGAGCAGCGGGACCCGGGTGACCGGGTTCTCCCAGACGCCGAGGAAGTAGCGGGCCAGGCGCTCGCCGATGCCGTCGGGGCCGCCGCCGAGGATCGCGGGGACCACGAGGGCGGGCTCCAGGCTGACCTCGACGGCCGCGGCGAAGAGGTCGTCCTTGCTGCCGAAGTAGTGGTGGACCAGGGCCGGGTCCACGCCGGCTACCTTCGCGACGCCCCGTACGGAGGTCTTGTCGTACCCGCGTTCCGCGAACACCTCGCGGGCGGCGAGCCGGATGCGCTCCTGCGTGCCCGGACCCTCCTCGGCCTCGTCCTGCCGCGGGCGGCCGGGGCCGCGGCGGCGCGGGGGCGCGGGCTCGGTCACGGGCGCGGCGCCCGGTCGTGGCCGCGGCCGAGGCCGGTGGCGGCGAGGTGCAGGCGGGCGAAGGCCAGCGCCTCGGCGAGGTCGGCCTCGCGTTCGGCGGAGGACATGGCGCGGCGGGTGTTCACCTCGATGACCACATGGCCGTCGAAGGAGCTCCGGGCGAGCCCTTGCAGCAGCTCGGCGCAGGGCTGCGTACCGCGGCCGGGGACCAGGTGCTCGTCCTTGGCGGATCCGTTGCCGTCGGCGAGGTGGACGTGGGCCAGCCGGTCGCCCATCCGGTCGACCATGGCGGCGGCGTCGGCGCGGGCGGTCGCGGTGTGCGAGAGGTCGACGGTGAAGTGCCGGTAGTCGTCCTTGGTGACGTCCCACTCGGGGGCGTACGCCAGCATCTCGCGGTCGCGGTAGCGCCACGGGTACATGTTCTCGACGGCGAACCGGACGTCGGTCTCCTCGCCCATCCGCCAGATCCCGCTGACGAACTCCCGGGCGTACTGCCGCTGCCAGCGGAACGGCGGGTGCACGACGACGGTGGACGCCCCCAGTCGCTCGGCGGCGGACCGGGCCCGCTGGAGCTTGACCCACGGATCGGTGGACCAGACGCGCTGGGTGATCAGCAGACAGGGCGCGTGCACGGCGAGGATCGGCACCTGGTGATGCTCGGAGAGCCGGCGCAGCGCGTCGATGTCCTGTCTGACCGGATCCGTCCAGACCATCACCTCGACCCCGTCGTAACCGAGGCGCGCGGCGATCTCGAAGGCGGTGGCCGTGGACTCCGGATACACGGAGGCGGTGGACAGGGCGACTCTCGCACTCGGGACACGGACGGGTTCTGCCACGGGGACAGGGTACGGGTCGCGGGCCCACCCGGTACGTGACGGGGGCCACGGGGACCCGCGCCCCGGGCCCTGACGGGCGGCCGCGCCCCGACCACGCCAGGACGTCAGCGCACCGGCAGCAACGCGTGCCCGTCATGGCTGCGCACATGCGGACCGGCGTCGTCGAGAGCGTCGAGCAGCCTGATCGAGTACGCCTCGGACATCCGCTCGGCCACCTCCTCGGGTGTGAGCCACTGCACGGCGGTGGCCTCGTCGGACACGTGCTCCGCCCCTCCGGAGAACTCGCACCGGAAGACCAGGGCCACCACACCAGCAACTGACACGGAGTGGCGCGGCGTTGACCGGGTCGAGGGGGCGCTGTTGCTCATAGACGCGAGCACAGGAGGGTTCCCCTTCCCGGGCTGAGAGGTCCCCACCGGGAGGCGAGCTGGCTTCGGGGGGGGGGGGGACCAGGCGCGGTCGACCGGCAGACATGGCCTTTGCACGTCTTCGAACCGTATGGCGCAGCACGCTGGTTCAACGGCGCCGAGGTCACTCTTGCGGGCGATCGCGCCGGGGGGAGTTTCGAAGTAGTTTCAAAGTCATGAGCGCTGAGAACGCCGCTGTGAACTTCTCCGAACTCGTCAACAAGAACAAGCAGACGCTGGCCAAGCTGCGGGAGTCTCCACGGCTGCTCCTGCACCGTAGAGACGGTGAGGACCTGGTCCTCACGACTGCGGCCAGAGCTGAGCAGGACCAGACGGTGGTCTCCGCTGCTACGCGGATGCTAGGAGCCTTGGCACGGCGCGAGCCCGGCAGCATGGAGCTGCTCCTCGACATACTGCCGGAGGCTTTTCCGTGGGTGCGTTTCCTTCCCGAGCCGGACGTCCACGCCTTCGCAGTCGAACTGGTCGACACCATGCGTGCGGCGGATTCGATCGACAACAGCGCATCCATCGCCCAGATGCTCATCGCCTGGCAGCATACGGCCGAGGTCCACTCCGACCCGGTCCTCCTGGCCGCACTGACCAAGGACCACGGCACGGACTACGGCCGAGCAGCGGATCCGAGGGACGTCTGTTGACCCCGGCTCGTGGCGACCGAGTCGCACCGCCGGCACCGGAAGGGCACTGGGAAGTCCGCTTCGCGGACGCCGCATCGGCCAAGGGATGGGAATCCCTCGCTCAGCAAGCGCGCGAGAACACGTACCGAGCCTGGCTCACGATGCGTACGCAACCGACCCCCGCTGCCGAGACCCCGCGTCACCACCGTCTCAAAGGAACTCTGGCTCACGGAATCCATCGAGGACAGACCTGTGCGCAGTGGCAGATCGAGGTGACGGGTGGCGGACGGATCTGGTACCTCCTGGACACCGCTCGCGACACCTGTTGGATCACGTTCGCCGGTACGGGACATCCACGAGCCACGGACAAAACCTGACGCGTACTGACGCCCGCTGATCCACCCCGCTCGACTCGCGCCCGCCGTCCCGCAGAAGCGCGTACCGATCGCTGGCGGCTTATGTCCAGCCCCGCACCATCCGCTGACGCCGTGCGGCAGGAGCGTGTAGCGATCGCTGGCGGCTTATGTCCGGCCCAGGACGACCGGCAGACGCTGAGCCGACGGCAGCGTGTAGCGATCAGACGCGCCCCGGGCTTCGCCCGCGCAGGGCAGCCGCCCCGACTCTGGAACGGATCCTCCGGCCCGTTCCTTCGGGGGTTTCCCGGCAGTCTTTCGGATTTCCGTGGCGGGACGGTCGGTCAAGGGTGGCCGTAGGCCATCGCGCAGCGACGCGACGAAGGAGCGCCCTTGAGGGACCGGCCCGACACGGAGAGACGATAGGACTGACGGGAAACCCCCGAACATCACCGTGATGCCGCCCCCGCAGCTCCCGCCCCACCCGAAGTCACCCTCTCCGGCTCTGACTTCCGAATGCCGGGAATCAACCGCCCGAAGCACCCCCGACGCCCACCCGGCCCCCCGAATCGGCTCCCCTCCTGCGCAGCCACCGGCCGCCAGCAATCGGGCCGAGGGGGTGAAGGCCCCGCACGCGCGGAAATCCGTACCGGCAGCCGTCCCGCCCCCGCACGCGGAGGGCCCGGTGCGCGGATTCCGTACCCCCTACCCCCGCGCCCCGCTACCCCACCGACGGCCCCACCGGCGGCAAGTGGTCCAGTCTGCGGAGGATTACGCCCTCGCGGAGGGCCCAAGGGCAGATTTCCAGGTCCTCCACCCCCAGCAGGTCCATCGCGGCCTCCGCCACCAGCGCGCCCGCCAGGAGCTGGTTCGCGCGGCCCTCCGAGACGCCCGGGAGGGACGTGCGCTGGGCCGTGGTCATCGCCGCCAGGCGCGGGACCCACTCCTCCAGGGACTTGCGGGTCAGGTCCCGCTGCACGTACAGGCCGTCCGCCGAGCGGGCCGCGCCCGCGATGCGGGCCAGCTGCTTGAAGGTCTTCGACGTCGCCACCACGTGGTCCGGCGCCCCGAAGCGGCTGAACTCACCCACGGTCCGGGCGATCTCCGCCCGTACGTGCCGCCGCAGCGCCCGCACGTCCAGGGCGTCCGGCGGATCCCCCGGCAGCCAGCCCGCGGTGAGGCGGCCCGCGCCGAGCGGGAGGGAGACGGCGGTGTCCGGGTCCTCGTCGATGCCGTACGCGATCTCCAGGGAGCCGCCGCCGATGTCCAGTACGAGCAGCTTCCCCGCGGACCAGCCGAACCAGCGGCGCACGGCCAGGAACGTCAGCCGGGCCTCGTCCTCGCCGCTCAGCACCGGCAGGTCGACGCCCGTCTCGGCCCGGACCCGCGCCAGGACCTCGTCCGCGTTGGTGGCCTCGCGCACCGCGCTGGTCGCGAAGGGGAGGACGTCCTCGCAGCCCTTGTCCTCGGCGGCCTGCACCGCGTCGCCGATGACCGAGACGAGCCGTTCGACGCCCTGGGGGGTGACCGCGCCGGCGTCGTCGAGCAGCTGCGCCAGCCTTATCTCGACCTTGTGCGAATGCGCCGGCTGCGGGCGCGCGCCGGGGTGCGCGTCCACCACCAGCAGATGGACGGTATTCGAACCCACATCCAGGACACCGAGTCTCATAGGGGGAAACGCTACTGCGAGGAACGCCCGGCGGTTGTGTAAGGGGCGCTTACGCTTGTGTTTGTGCCAAATACGAAGAAGGCCAGCAAGACCCGGTCGCAGAAGGACACGGGCAAGAGCAGCACCACGAAGACCGGCAGCACCACCAAGACCGGCAGGGCCGGGAAGGGCAAGGCGGTCGTGGCCGACGAGAAGGGGCTGGACTTCCCCCGGGCCTGGGTGGAGTTCCCCGACCCCGCGGACGAGGAGCAGGTCTTCCGCTGCGACCTGACCTGGCTGACCTCCCGCTGGACCTGCATCTTCGGCAGCGGCTGCCAGGGCATCCAGGTGGGCCGCGCCTCCGACGGCTGCTGCACGCTCGGCGCGCACTTCTCCGACGAGGAGGACGAGCAGCGCGTCGCCGGGCACGTGGCCCGGCTGACGCCGGAGCTGTGGCAGTTCCACGACGTCGGCAGCGAGAGCGGGTGGACGCAGCACGACGACGACGGGGAGAAGCAGACCCGCCGCTGGGACGGCGCGTGCATCTTCCTGAACCGGCCGGGCTTCCCCGCCGGCGCGGGCTGCTCCCTGCACATCCTCGCGCTCAAGGAGGGCCGGGAGCCGCTGGAGACCAAGCCCGACGTGTGCTGGCAGCTGCCGATCCGGCGGACGTACGACTGGATCGACCGGCCCGACGACACCCGCGTGCTCCAGGTGTCGATCGGTGAGTACGACCGGCGCGGCTGGGGGCCGGGCGGCCACGACCTGCACTGGTGGTGCACGTCGGCGACCTCCGCGCACGGGGCGGGTGACCCGGTGTACGTGTCGTACCGCGCCGAGCTGACGGAGCTGATGGGCAAGGAGGGGTACGAGGAGCTGGTGCGGCTGTGCGAGGCCCGCCTGGCCTCGCTGCTGCCGATGGCCCCGCACCCGGCCGATCCGGCGCCGTAGCGTCCGCATCCGCCCGGCCCGCGTCCGTGGCCGCGCAGCCCGCGCCCGCATCCGCTCGGCCCGCGTCCGTAGCCGCGCAGCCCGCGCGGCCGCCGTAGACGTCCCTGTCGGCTCAGCCCCCGTCCGGCCCCGTCGGCCCCGGGTCCGGGGCCGGGGTGGCCGGACCGGACGGGCCGTCCGTCGGGCTCGGGGACGGTGGGGTCGGCTCCGGCGGCGGGATCGTCGGATCCGTCGGGGTGGGGGTCGGCGTGGGCCCGTGGCTCTGCTCCGGGCTCGGCGTGGGGCTCGGGGGCCGGGTCGGGTCCGGGGCGGAGGGCTCCGGGACCGGCGCGGGGCGGCCGCGGCCGCGGATGGAGACCACCGCGCCGCTCGGGTCCACCCCGACGCGGGCGGTCCAGGCGCCGACGGGCTGGGCGTCGGGGTCGACGGCGATGTGCAGGGTGACCGATTCTCCTGGCGCGAGCGTGCCCGCCGTACGGCTCGCGCGCAGCCAGGGCGCGTCGGACCAGAGCCGCCAGTCGACGGGGGCGCCGCCGGAGGCGGTGAGGGTGAGCAGGGTGAGGGCGCCGCGCGAGGAGGCGGCGACGTCGAGCCGGCCGGCGCCGGCGTGCTCGGGGGTGGCCGGGGGGCCGCTGCTGATCACCTCGACGGAGACGTCGGAGGAGCCGGCGCTCCCGCCGAAGCCGGGCTCGCCGGTGGTGATCGCGGTGTTGCCGGTGTTCTCGTACGCGGTCAGCGGGCGGCCGTCCATGCGCGCGTCCGGCAGCTCCGAACCGCTGGCGGAGATACGGGTGGAGCCGTTGCCCACGCGGTCCCCGGCGGCGGACTCCCCCCGGTACGAGGCCCACAGCGCGAGCACGGGCGCCGCGACCACGGTGGCGACGACGGTGGTGGTCACGGCGCGGGCCCGCAGCCGGTCGCGGCGGGCGGCGCGGTCCTTGGGGTCCATGGGGAAGCCGGTGCGGTCGAAGCGCGGGCCGGGCCCCCGGCCACGGCCCCGGCGGGAGCGCAGCATGGCGGCGTGCACGGCCTTGCGGGGCGCCGGTACGAGCGGCAGCGCGGCGGTGTCCATACCGCCGGAGCCGGGCCAGGGCGCGGCCGCCCCGACGCGTTCGGCGACGCGGCGGCAGCGCGGGCAGTCGTCGACGTGGCGGACGAGTTCGGCGCGCAGGGTGCTGGACAGCAGGACGTTGCCGCCGCCCTCGCCGTCCTCGTCGCCGCCGGTGAGCTGGGAGACGGAGGGGCAGTTGCCGGTCTCCACGACGGCGAGGGCGGCGCGGGTGCGCTCGACCTCGCAGGCGGCGCCGGTGAGCAGTTCCCGGGCGGCGGCGGGCGGGGTGCCGAGCACGGCGGCGAGTTCGGGCACGCCGAGGCGGTGGCGGACGGCGAGCTCCAGGGCCTCGCGCTGCGCGGGGGTGGTCCCGGCGGCCTCGGGCCAGGCGAGGCGGGCGAGTTCGGTGCGGCGGTAGGCGTACACGTCGAGGGTCCGGGGGGCGGGCGGCGCGGTGGCGGCGGTGTCCGGGGTCGCGCCCGGCACCGTTCCGGCCGGGGCCGCACCGTACGTCCCGCCCGGCGGATCCCCCGTCGGCTCGCCGGTCGACTCACCCGGCGCACGGTCGCGCGCGCTGTGCTCCGGCGCGCGCCGGGCGGAATGCGCGCCCTGCCGGGTGCGCCGCCGGTCCGCGAGCCGGCGCAGGCAGCCCCAGCGGGCCAGCGCGTAGAGCCAGGCCCTCCGGTCGCCCTCGTCGGGGCAGCGGCCGGGATGCCGCTCGGCCACGGCCAGCACCTCGCCGAGCACGTCGGTGGCGGTGTCGTGGTCGCACAGGACGGACAAGCAGTACGTGAACAGACCGTCCAGGTAGGGCTCGTGCCGGAAGGGGGGAGGCTGGTCCTCGTCATGGCGGGTGCGTCCGTGCGCCCGGTGTGCGCCGGTGCGCGGTGCGGGATGCGCCTGGTTGCTGCTGTTCACCCGGTGACCGTAGGCGGCGGGCCGGGGGAGCCTTGGAAGCCTTCCCCGGTTTTAGCCCTTATGGGTGAACAGATCGGCGGCGCACTGACGCGGGTCCTGACGCGGGCCGCTCCTCACGTGCCGGGTTGTCAGTGGGGGCGGATACCGTGAACGGCATGGCTGCCCGTACCTCTCGCTCATCCGCCAAGGACCGTCCGTCCTTCCGCTGCTCCGAATGCGGATGGACGACCGCGAAGTGGCTCGGCCGCTGCCCCGAGTGCCAGGCGTGGGGCACGGTCGAGGAGATGGGCGCGCCCGCCGTGCGGACCACGGCCGCCGGCCGGGTCTCGGCCGCCGCGCTGCCGATCGCCCAGGTCGACGGGCGGACGGCGACGGCGCGCAGCACGGGCGTGGACGAGCTGGACCGGGTGCTCGGCGGCGGGCTGGTGCCGGGCGCGGTGGTGCTGCTGGCCGGCGAGCCGGGCGTCGGCAAGTCGACGCTGCTGCTGGACGTCGCCGCGAAGGCGGCGAGCGACGAGCACCGCACGCTGTATGTCACGGGTGAGGAGTCCGCGAGCCAGGTCCGGCTGCGGGCCGACCGGATCGACGCCCTCAGCGACCATCTCTACCTGGCGGCCGAGACCGACCTGTCGGCCGTGCTCGGGCACCTCGACGCGGTGAAGCCCTCCCTGCTGATCCTGGACTCCGTACAGACGGTGGCCTCGCCCGAGATCGACGGTGCGCCCGGCGGTATGGCGCAGGTGCGGGAGGTGGCCGGGGCGCTGATCCGCGCCTCGAAGGAACGCGGGATGTCGACGCTGCTCGTCGGCCATGTGACCAAGGACGGGGCGATCGCCGGTCCCCGCCTGCTGGAGCACCTGGTGGATGTGGTGCTGAGCTTCGAGGGCGACCGGCACGCGCGGCTGCGGCTGGTGCGCGGGGTGAAGAACCGGTACGGGGCGACGGACGAGGTCGGCTGCTTCGAGCTGCACGACGAGGGGATCACCGGGCTCGCCGATCCCAGCGGGCTGTTCCTGACCCGGCGGGCGGAGGCGGTCCCGGGGACCTGCCTGACCGTGACGCTGGAGGGGAAGCGGCCGCTCGTCGCGGAGGTGCAGGCGCTGACGGTGGACTCGCAGATCCCCTCCCCGCGCCGGACCACCTCGGGTCTGGAGACCTCACGCGTGTCGATGATGCTGGCGGTGCTGGAGCAGCGCGGGCGGATCACGGCGCTCGGCAAGCGGGACATCTACAGCGCGACGGTGGGCGGGGTGAAGCTGACCGAGCCGGCGGCGGACCTGGCGATCGCGCTGGCGCTGGCCTCGGCCGCGAGCGATGTGCCGCTGCCGAAGAATCTGGTGGCGATCGGGGAGGTCGGCCTGGCGGGCGAGGTGCGGCGGGTGACGGGGGTGCAGCGGCGGCTGGCCGAGGCGCACCGGCTGGGCTTCACGCACGCGCTCGTACCGGCTGATCCGGGCAAGGTGCCGGCGGGCATGAAGGTCACGGAGGTGGCCGACATGGGCGAGGCCCTCCGCGTCCTCCCGCGCGGCCGCTCCCGTACGCCGGCCAAGGAGCGGGCGGCGGAGTAGCCGCGCCGGGCAGCGCGCGGCGCGGCCTGCCGAGCAGCGCGTGACCGACCCCCCCTCCGGCCATGATCGAACCGGCCGGGAGCAGTGCCCGCGGGCCAGGTCAGCGGGGCGGTACGAGAGCCCCTCGGGGCCCGGCTCGTCAAGCCACGGCGGGGCCGGGGCGGGCGCCGGTAGACTTTGGGCTGGTCCGCCCGGCCGCCGCCACGTCCTCGTGCCCGCGGCGCGGGGCGGCGCAACCCGCGACCGGAGGAGTGCAGTGGCAGCCAAGGACGGGGCATCCGCCCCCGGGAAGTCCGGCGCGAGCTCCAAGCACGACGCGCTGATGCGCGCCTCGCTGAGCGCGGTCGCCCCCGGCCAGCCCCTGCGCGACGGCCTGGAGCGGATCGTCCGCGGCAACACCGGCGGCCTCATCGTCCTCGGCATGGACAAGGCCGTCGAGGCGATGTGCACGGGCGGTTTCGTGCTG
The DNA here is from genome assembly GCF_040644195.1 of Streptomyces sp. NPDC047014. Classification (NCBI taxonomy): domain Bacteria; kingdom Bacillati; phylum Actinomycetota; class Actinomycetes; order Kitasatosporales; family Streptomycetaceae; genus Streptomyces; species Streptomyces sp. NPDC047014. The sequence goes on from NZ_JBEYVX010000071.1 coordinate 18,957, forward strand.
GACGTGGAGTTCACCGCGACCCGGCTGCGCGAGCTGTGCAAGCTCGACGGCGCGCTCATCCTCGACAAGGACCTCACCAAGATCCTGCGGGCGGGCGTGCAGCTCGTACCGGACGCGTCGATCCCGACCGAGGAGACCGGCACCCGCCACCGCACCGCCGACCGCGTCTCGAAGCAGTGCGGCTTCCCGGTGGTGTCGGTGTCGCAGTCGATGCGGCTGATCGCGCTGTACGTGGACGGGGAGCGGCGGGTCCTGGAGGAGTCCGGGGCGATCCTCTCGCGCGCGAACCAGGCGCTGGCCACGCTGGAGCGGTACAAGCTGCGCCTGGACGAGGTCGCGGGCACGCTGTCGGCGCTGGAGATCGAGGACCTGGTCACGGTCCGGGATGTGACGGCGGTCGCGCAGCGGCTGGAAATGGTCCGCCGGATCGCCACCGAGATCGCCGAGTACGTGGTCGAACTGGGCACGGACGGACGACTGCTGTCGCTCCAGCTGGACGAGCTGACGGTGGGTATCGAGCAGGAGCGGGAGCTGGTCATCCGCGACTACGTGCCGGAGCCGACGGCGAAGCGTTCCCGCACGGTGGACGAGGCGCTGGCGGAGCTGGACGCGCTGACCCACCCGGAGCTGCTGGAACTGCCGATCGTGGCGCGGGCGCTGGGGTACACGGGCTCGCCGGAGACCCTGGACTCGGCGGTGTCGCCGCGCGGTTACCGGCTGCTGGCGAAGGTGCCGAGGCTGCCGGGGGCCATCATCGAGCGGCTGGTGGAGCACTTCGGCGGCCTGCAGAAGCTGCTGGCCGCCGGCGTGGACGATCTCCAGACGGTGGACGGTGTGGGCGAGGCCCGGGCGCGGAGCGTCCGGGAGGGCCTGTCCCGGCTGGCGGAGTCCTCGATCCTGGAGCGGTACGTCTAACCTGCGGGCCGCGTCCGGCCGGCAGGCCGCGTCCGGCCCGCCGGCCGCATCGCGTCAGTCCTGCTTGAGGACGAAGGAGGTGCGGGCGCTCGGCATGCCCGGGGCCTTGACCTCGACCACGTAGGTGCCTGCCGTCGCCGACCCCGCCGGAGGCGTCTGGCACTGGTCGGCCGCGCTGAACCGGCGGTCCCATTCCAGGGACTGCTTGGTCTCGCCCTGCGCCGGGACCCGGAAGAAGGCGTTGCCCGCGCCCGTCGGGCAGTCCGCCGAGGACCAGACGGCCTTGCCGGCGCTCGCCTGGAGGATGGTCAGCACGGCCTGCTTCGGGCCGAGGTCCACCTTGCAGGTGGTGCCGGAGATGTTGCGCGCGACCAGTTCGAGGCGCGGCTTCTCGTTCGCCTCGTACTCGTTCTTCGCGCTCTTGACCTCCCACTGGAGGGCCGTCGGCGCGCAGGTGGGGAGCGGGGAGTCGGCCGGGACCACGGCCGCGCCACCGGCGCCCGTACCGCCGGAGCCGGCGGCTCCGCCCGTGCCCGCGCCGCCGCCCGGTTCGCCGTTCTTGCCGCCGCCTCCGCCCGCGCCGCCGGAGCCCGAGGCCGCGCCGCCGCCCGACTCGGGGCGTCCGCCGGGGGCCGCGCTGATGGCGGGGCCGCTGCCGGAGGGGCCCGGGGTGATCGAGGTGACGGGTTCGGGGCCGCCGCCCTTTCCGTTCGTACTCGTCTTTCCTCCGCCGGAACTGACGGTCCATACGGCGAGGAGCGCGAGGAGCGCGACGACGGACGCCAGCACAGCCCTCCGTCGCCAGTAGATGGAGGAGGGGAGCGGCCCGACCGGATTGCGCAGAGATCCCACGGAGGGAACTGTACGAGAACTCGTGCCCCGATCAGCGCCCCACATGCCGCGCCGTGGAATCGATTTGCCGATGATCATCCCGCTGGAGCGGCCGGGGCGTCGAGAACCGGCCAGGCCCGGACGCCCGGAAGCCCGAAACGTGCCAGGATGCGTATGTCATGACTGCCACCCCCGCGCCTTCCGCCGCCACCGACGACGCCACCGACGACGTCTCCACCGACGCCTCGCGCGAGGTGTCCGCCGGCTCCTGCCACGCGCTGCACTCCCCCGTCATCACCTGGTTCGAGGAGCACGCCCGCGATCTGCCCTGGCGCCGCCCCGAGGCGGGCGCCTGGGGGGTCATGATCAGCGAGTTCATGCTCCAGCAGACCCCCGTCAGCCGGGTCCTGCCGGTCTACGAGCAGTGGATCGCCCGCTGGCCGCGCCCCGCCGACCTGGCCGCGGAGGCCCCCGGCGAGGCCGTCCGGGCCTGGGGGCGGCTCGGCTACCCGCGGCGGGCGCTGCGGCTGCACGGCGCGGCCGCGGCGATAACGGAACGCCACGGGGGCGACGTACCGCGGGAGCACGCGCAGCTGCTCGCGCTGCCCGGCGTGGGCGAGTACACGGCGGCGGCGGTGGCCTCCTTCGCGTACGGGCAGCGGCACGCCGTCCTCGACACGAACGTCCGGCGGGTCTTCGCGCGGACCTCGACCGGGGTGGAGTACCCGCCGAACGCGACCACGGCCGCCGAGCGGCGGCTCGCGCGCGAGCTGCTGCCGCGGGACGAGCCCACCGCGGCGCGCTGGGCGGCCGCCTCGATGGAGCTGGGCGCGCTGGTGTGCACGGCCAAGAGCCCGGACTGCGTGCGCTGTCCGGTGGCGGGCCTGTGCGCGTGGCGGCTCGCGGGCAAGCCGCCGTACGAGGGCCCGCCGCGGCGGGGGCAGACGTACGCGGGGACGGACCGGCAGGTGCGCGGGAAGCTGCTGGCGGTGCTGCGGGAGGCGGTGGGTCCCGTTCCGCAGTCCGTGCTCGACACGGTGTGGAACGAGCCGGTGCAGCGGGCGCGGGCGCTCGACGGACTGGTCTCGGACGGGCTCGTCGAACCGCTGGACGGCGGGCTGTACCGGCTGCCGCAGAGCAGGCCGCAGGCTCGGCCGCAGAGCTGACGTTCGGCCCCTCCCGCAGTGGCTGAAAGTGAGTCACTCATTCCGCTTGCGGCCCCTAAACCCCAGCTCACGACGGTTGTTACACAACCTATGGGTGTCCGTGCTCCCACCGAAGGCTGGCCCGCACAGGCCCGTGACAACCCCTCCGTACCTTCGGATCCGTAAGACGGCGGTGGGCGGTCGGACGGGAACGGAGGGGTCTGAGATGGCACAGGCGCACGGCGAGGTGCTCGGGTTCGAGGAGTACGTACGCACGCGGCAGGACGCGCTCCTGCGCAGTGCCCGGCGCCTGGTACCGGACCCCACGGACGCCCAGGACCTGCTGCAGACCGCGCTCGTACGCACCTACGGCCGCTGGGACGGCATCGCCGACAAGTCCCTCGCCGACGCCTACCTCCGCCGGGTCATGATCAACACCCGCACGGAGTGGTGGCGAGCCCGCAAGCTCGAAGAGGTCCCCACCGAGCAGCTGCCCGACGCCTCCGTCGAGGACGGCTCGGACCAGCGCGCCGACCGCGCCCTGCTGATGGACATCCTCAAGGTGCTCGCGCCCAAGCAGCGCAGTGTGGTCGTGCTGCGACACTGGGAGCAGATGAGCACCGAGGAGACGGCCGCGGCGCTCGGGATGTCGGCGGGAACCGTGAAGAGCACCCTGCACCGCGCACTGGCCCGGCTCCGCCAGGAGCTGGAGAGCCGGGACCTGGACATGCGCGCCCTGGAGCGCGGCGACCACGCGGCGCGCTACACCGGCCGGTACGAGACGATGCGGTACGAGGGGCGTGAGCGGTGCGCGGCCTGACAGGCCAAGACTCGAACGGCAAGAGCTCTTCCCCCGCCCCGGCGGGGAGAACACATCTGGCGCTGATGTCGGCGGGGACGGTCGTCCTCGTCGGCATCGCCGTGTTCGCGGCCGGGTGCGCCACCGGCGGCACCGGTCTGCGCGACGGCGGCCCCGCCCGCACCGAGTCCGCCAGCCGGCCGGCGCCCTCGGGCTCCTCCACGGACCCGGCCCTGGCCTCGGCCCCGTCCTCCGGGCGGCCCCTCAAGAAGGTGGACCCGGTCGCGCTGCTGATCAACGACCCGAAGGTCAGCAAGGAGATCAAGCGGGAGCTCAAGCCCTGCACGGGCAAGGAGTACCCGATCGACGTGAGCTACGGGAAGGTCACCGGGAACACGGTCGCCGACATCGTGGTGAACGTGCTGTCCTGCGCCGACGCCCTGGGCCGCGGCACCTATGTGTACCGGGCCGAGGGGAGCGCGTACGAGAATGTCTTCTCGGACGAGCAGCCGCCCGTCTACGCGGAGATCGACCGGGGCGATCTCGTGGTCACGAAGCAGGTCTACGGGAAGAGCGACACCCTCGCCTATCCGTCGGGCGAGGACGTGATCACGTACCGCTGGACCGGGGACAGGTTCTCCGAGCAGGACCGGGTGCACTCGGAGTACAGCAACGTGGTCGACGGCGGGGAGACTCCGGCCCCGGCCACGAGTCAGAAGAACTGAGCACAGAAGGAACCGAGGCGAGGCTTGCGCATGGCCGAGACCCATGTCCTGTTCGTGGAGGACGACGACGTCATCCGTGAGGCCACGACCCTGGCGCTGGAGCGCGACGGGTTCGTGGTCACGGCCATGCCCGACGGCCTGTCCGGCCTGGAGTCCTTCCGCGCCCGGCGGCCCGACATCGCCCTGCTGGACGTGATGGTCCCGGGCATGGACGGGGTGAGCCTGTGCCGCCGTATCCGGGACGAGTCCACCGTGCCGGTGATCATGCTGTCGGCGCGCGCCGACTCCATCGACGTGGTGCTGGGCCTGGAGGCGGGCGCGGACGACTACGTCACCAAGCCCTTCGACGGCTCGGTGCTCGTCGCCCGCATCCGCGCCGTGCTGCGCCGCTTCGACCACTCCGGCGGGGCGCAGAACGGCGGCCAGGGCGGCAACGACCAGGGCGGCGACGGGGAGCGCGGGGTGCTGTCCTTCGGCGAGCTGGAGGTGGACACCGAGGGCATGGAGGTCCGCCGGGCGGGCGCCCCCGTGGCGCTGACGCCGACCGAGATGCGGCTGCTGCTGGAGTTCTCCTCGGCGCCGGGCACCGTGCTCTCGCGCGACCGGCTGCTGGAGCGGGTCTGGGACTACGACTGGGGCGGCGACACCCGGGTGGTCGACGTCCACGTCCAGCGGCTGCGGACGAAGATCGGCCAGGACCGGATCGAGACGGTCCGGGGCTTCGGATACAAGCTCAAAGCATGAGACGGTTCACCCTCCGTACGGGGATCCGCTGGAAGATCGCGCTGGCCATCGCGGCCGTGGGCGCCCTCGTCACCATCGCGCTGAGCCTGGTGGTGCACAGTGCTGCCCGCGTGTCGATGCTGGAGAGCGCGCGCGAGGTCCAGCTGGAACGCGTGCAGTTCATCTCCCGCAACGCCGACGCCGGGCGCAAGCCGCCCATGGGCGCCAAGCTCAACGACCCCGAACTCCCTTCGGAGCTGCGGCAGAAGGCCCAGTCGGGGCGGCGCGGCACCTATATCCAGGAGCGGCCGCACGGGCTGCCCGAGGTATGGGCGGCCGTACCGCTCGGCAACGGGCAGGTGCTCTCGCTGCACACGCAGTTCCGGGAGAGCGACAACCTGCTCCCCGACCTGGACCGGGCCCTGGTCGTCGGCGGTCTGGCCGCCGTGATCGGCGGCTCGGCGCTCGGCGTGCTCATCGGCGGGCAGATCTCCCGCCGGCTGCGCAAGGCGGCGGCCGCCGCCCAGCGGGTGGCGCACGGCGATCCCGACGTACGGGTGCGGGACGCGGTCGGCGGTGTCGTCCGCGACGAGACCGACGACCTCGCGCGGGCCGTGGACGCCATGGCCGACGCCCTCCAGCAGCGGCTGGAGGCCGAGCGCCGCGTCACCGCGGACATCGCGCACGAGCTGCGCACCCCGGTGACGGGCCTGCTCACGGCCGCGGAACTGCTGCCTCCGGGGCGGCCGACCGAGCTGGTCCGGGACCGGGCGCAGGCCCTGCGGGCGCTGGTCGAGGACGTACTGGAGGTGGCGCGGCTGGACAGCGCCTCGGAGCGGGCCGAGCTCCAGGACGTGGCGCTGGGCGAGTTCGTGAGCCGGCGGGTGAGGTCCCTGATGCCGGAGGCGACCGTACGGGTCGTCGCGGACGAGATCGTCAGCACCGACCCGCGCCGCCTGGAGCGGATCCTCGGCAATCTGCTGGCCAATGCCGCCCGGTACGGGCAGCAGCCGGTGCAGGTGGACGTGGAGGGGCGGGTCGTACGGGTCCGCGACCACGGGCCGGGCTTCCCGGAGGCGCTGCTGCGCGAGGGGCCGAGCCGGTTCCGTACGGGCTCGACGGACCGCGCCGGGGTCGGCCACGGGCTGGGGCTGACCATCGCGGAGGGCCAGGCGCGGGTGCTCGGCGCCCGGCTGACCTTCCGGAACGTGGCGGCGCCGGGCGGCCTGGACCGGACGGTGGCGCCGGGCGCGCCGGGGAGCACGGCCGCCGGGGCGGTGGCGGTGCTGTGGCTGCCGGAGCACGCGCCGACGGCGACGGGCAGCTTCCCGGTCCTGGGGCCGCAGGGCTGACGGGCCGTCGGGAGCCGGGACGGGGACCGGGCCGTGCCCGCCCCCGGGTGCGTGACTTAGCATCCGTGGCATGACCGACGGCACGAATCCTCCGAGCAGCCCGCAGCCCGAGCCCGCCCCCGGGAGCGGCGGATACGGGTTCCCGCCGGGACCATCCGCCCAGGGCGGCTACGGCTACCCGTCCGCGAGCGGCGGCTACGGCTTCCCGCCGGCCGGGCAGCAGCCGAATCCGTACCAGCAGGACGCGCCCGGCCAGCAGTGGCCGCCGCAGGGCATACCCGGCGGGCCGGGCCAGCCGGCGCCGCCCGCGGAGGGGCGGATATTCGGCGCGTCGGAGCAGCCCGACTGGGAGGCGATGGCCGACCGGTCCGCGGCGGACCGGCGCAGGAAGAAGCTGTGGATGCTGGGCGGGGGCGTGACCGTCCTGGCGCTGCTGGCCGGCGGCGGCACGTTCTTCCTGCTGGGCGACGACGGGGGCGGCGCGGACGCCCAGCCCGCGACCTCCTCCTCCGCCTCCCCCGAGCCGGAGGACTCCAAGTCCCCCGCGGCGTACACCGCGACCGTGGCCGGTGACGACACCCTGCTGCGCGACAGCTACGGCAGCACCGGCATCCGGCTGGGCTCCGACCTCAAGGTGGGCCCGCTGGGCAAGCGCTTCCAGGTGGTCGGCAAGGGCAACGGGAACTCCTGGGCGCAGTCCGCCGAGCCGGTGGTCGACGTCACCAAGAGCTTCACGGTCACGGCCCGCGTCTACAGCTCGGCGCCCAAGGGCTCGCGGATCGTGATGAGCCAGGGCGACGGGGAGTCCTTCTCCTTCGAGCTCGGGGTGAACGAGGTCAAGGACAAGCAGGCGTGGATCTTCCGCGTGCAGACGGGGGACAAGGGCGCGGCGGCGACCACGCGGACCGTCACGGCGGAGGGGCTGAACATCCTCAAGACGCCGACGCTGCTGATGGCCACCTACGACGCGCAGAAGAAGGCGATCGCCCTCTACGTGGACGGCAGGAAGGCCGGTGAGACGGAGGTGCCGGCGATCTGGCAGGCCCCCGGCCCGCTCCAGCTCGGCCGCTCCAAGCACCACAACATCTGGACCGGCGCGTGGCAGGGCGCCCTGCACAACATCAAGGTCTACGACATGGCCTTCACGCAGGAGCAGGCCGCCGGGTACAAGGAGGGCAAGCTCGAACCGTCGCCGAAGCCGGCCCACGCGTGGCTGCTCACCTGATCAGCGCTCGCGGGGGCCGGCTCCGAGGGTCCGGCGCGAGGCCGGACCCGGGTCGGACGTGCGTCAGACGGTGACGCCGTTGGTGCGGAGGAAGGCCATCGGGTTGACGGCCGAGCCGTAGTTCGGGGTCGTGCGGATCTCGAAGTGCAGGTGCGGGCCGCTGGAGTTGCCGGTGTTGCCGGACAGGGCGATGCGCTGCTTGACGGCGACCTTCTGGCCGACCTTGACCTGGATCCGCGACAGGTGCGCGTACTGGGAGTACGTGTTGTTCGCGTGCTTGATCACGATGGCGTTGCCGTAGGCGGGGCCGTCGCCGCCGCCGTTGGGGCCGGCCTTGACGACGACGCCGGCGGCAGCGGCCTTGACCTGGGTGCCGACGGGGACGGCGAAGTCCTGGCCGGAGTGCTTGTGGGACCACATGTTGCCGCCCTTGCCGAAGGTCGCGGAGAGCGTGTACTTCTCCAGCGGCTTGTCCCACAGGCCGGTCTTCTTGGCCTTCGCGGCGGTGGCGGCGGTGGCGGCCGGAGCCGTCTGCGGGGATGCGGCGAAGGCGGCGGTCGTCCCGGCCCCGAGAGCGAGCACGGCACCGAGGGCGGTTGCGCCGACGGCGATACGGGTAGAACGGTTGCTGACGCGCTTCGCGGACATGAAGCAGACCTCCGGGGCCGGGAACAAGGACGGGTCACGCCCCTCGGGGGCATGAAGTGACCCGGCACGTTTGGCGTGTGCCGGGCTGGCTCATCTTTGGTAACCCGGGCCCCCGGCGTTCCCCAAACGTCCCCCTTTACTAGCCGGGCTCGTAGCGGGCCGAGGGTGATATGTCCCGTTGACGGGATTTCCCAGGGGCGAAACCCCTCTCGCGACCCCTTCTGGATCTACGAAACCCCCTAGTATGTCCGATTCGTCCTGTGCCCCTTGTCACCGGCGCCGGGCCCGCTCCGGGGCTTCAGGCCCGCCCGGATGTGACCGGCGCTACGCTCCCGGCGTGGACGCATCCGTGGTGGGGATCAAGCTGGCCTCGGGGGTCGTGGCACCCCTGATCAAGAAGCTCTTAAGGACGGAGGGCGCGGGTGCCGGCCTCGTGGACCGCCCGCGGCGCCTCTCCTCCTACGTGGCCCTGCGCGAGCAGCGCGGACTCGGCGCCGCCGCCCTGCGCGGACTCGCCGAGGACCTGGTCCGCGAGGCCCTGCGGGCCCCCGGCGAACGGCCGCTGCCCCCGGGCGAGGAGGCCGGCGTGTCCGCCGCCCTCGCGGTCACCCTGCACTCCCTCGGTGACCTCGACCTCTCCGACCTGGAGGCGGTCCGCCTCGGCCCCGCCGCCTTCGCCTGCCGGCTGCGCGCCGCCGCCCCGGACCCCGGACTCTCCCGGGACGCCGCGCTGTTCCACGACCGCCTGGTCGAACTGGCCGCCCTGCACATCCTGAACTTCTTCACCCAGCGCTCCACCTTCGTGGCCGCCACCCTCGTCGAGCAGAGCCGGCTGCACGCCGAGACCATCGCCAAGATCGACGCCCTCCTCACCCGCCTGCCCCGCCAGGACGGCCGGGACACGGCCTTCGAAGCGCGCTACCTGGCGTACCTGGCCCTGCGTCACAGCGGCCTGACCATCTTCGGCCTGGACCTGCCCCCGGGCTCCACCCGCTGGCCGCTCGACGCCGCCTACGTCTCCCTCGAACTTGCCGCCCCGGCGCCCTCCGCCGCGGCCGGAGCCCCCGACGGGGCCCCCGACGCGGGCGCCGACGCGGGCGCCCCCCGGAGTGCGCCCTGCCTGCTGCCCGCCGACCGGCTGCTCGGCGAGCACCCCCGCACCCTGCTGCGCGGCGAGGCCGGATCCGGCAAGACCACCCTCATCCAGTGGCTCGCCGTCTCCGCCGCCCGCGGCCCCGGCCACGGGCCCGTCCCCTTCGTCCTCCCTCTGCGCACCCTCACCCGGCACGGCGAACGGCTGCCCGCGCCCGGCGGCTTCCTCGCCGCCACCGGCTCCGCCCTGGCCGGGGAGGAACCCGAGGGCTGGGAGAGCCGGGTCCTGCGCGACGGGCGCGCCCTGCTGCTCGTCGACGGCATCGACGAGATCCCCGAGGCCGAACGGGCCGGCGCCCGCGACTGGCTCGCCGAGCTGATCACCGCCTACCCCGGCAACCGCTGGCTCGTCACCTCCCGGCCCTCCGCAGTCCGCCACGACTGGCTCGCCCGCGAGGACTTCGCCGAGGTGGTCCTGACCCCGATGAGCCGGGCGAACGTACGCACCTTCGTCGAGCGCTGGCACACCGCCGCCGAGGTCCCCGCCGCCCGCGCCCGGCAGCTGCTGGACTCCCTGCGCAGCAAGCCCGATCTGGCCCGGCTCGCCACCAACCCCCTGCTGTGCGGCATGATCTGCGCCCTGCACCGCGAGCGCCGCGGCTTCCTGCCCACCGGCCGCAAGGAGCTGTACGCGGCCGCGCTCACCATGCTGCTGGACCGGCGCGACCGCGAACGCGGCCTGCGCATGCCCGCCCTCGCCGAGGAGCCCCAGCTCCAGCTGCTCCAGCGGCTGGCCCACTGGCTGAACCGCAACGGCCGGACCGAGATGGACCGCAGCCGGGCCGAGGCCCTGATCGCGGACGCGCTGCCCGCCGTACCGGCCGCCCGCGTCCTCGGCGAGGCACCCGGGGTGTACCAGCACTTCCTGGAGCGCACCGGCCTGCTGCGGGCCCCCACCGAGCACACCGTCGAGTTCGTGCACCGCACCTTCCAGGACTTCCTCGGCGCCCGCTCCGCCCTCGACGAGGGCGGGCTCGGCGAGCTGACCCGGCACGCGGACGACGACCAGTGGGAGGACGTCATCCGCATGGCGGTGGCCATGGGCCGCCCCCGCGAACGCACCGCCATCCTCCAGGACCTGCTGGTACGCGGCTCCGACCGGGCCCTGCTGCTCGCCTACACCTGCCTGGAGGAGGCGGCCGAGCTCGAACCCGAACTGCGCGAGGACGTGACGACCGCCGCGCGCACCCTCGTCCCCCCGCACAGCGCCCAGGCCGCCGAGGCCCTGGGCCGGGTCGGCCCGCTGATCCTGGAGGTGCTGCCGGGCCCCGGCGAGGTCGCCTCCGACAAACAGGCCCGGCTCACGGTGACCGCCGCGGGCGGGGTCGGCTCGGACCGCGCGATCCCCTTCCTGGCCCGGTACGCCGACCACCCCTCGCCGGCGGTCCGGGAGGCGCTGTGCGGCCTGTGGGCCCGCTTCGGGGCCGAGGAGTACGCGGTGGAGGTCCTGGCCCGGCTGCGGCCGGCCCCCGACCGGCTGGACATCACCTCGGACGACCGGCTCATGGCGCTGTCCGGGTTCACGGAACCGCCGGGCCTCGTCATCCGCCAGGGAGTGACCCGGGAGGCACTGGCCGCCTTCCTGCGCCGCCGGCCCGTGGCGGCGCTGTTCCTGCACCACTTCGACGGCGGTTCCGACATCGGTTTCCTGCGGGACCACACCTCGTTACGGCGGCTGGTCGTCCGGGACTGGCCCGCCCTGGCCGATCCGAGCGCGCTGCGCGGACTGCCGCTGGAGCGGGTGACGCTCTCCCTCGACGGCGGCCCGGACCTCTCCGCCACCACGGCGACCTGGCCGCGGCTGCGCAGCCTCAGCCTCGTCGGCCGGACCGGCCCGTGGTCCTTCCGCTCCCTGCACCCGGCGGCGCCGGTCCGGCAGCTGCACGTGGAGAACGCCCCCGGGGACCTGGCCGGGCTGGGAGGGCTGCGCACCCTGCGGCAGCTCGTCCTCGGTCACCCGTGGCGGCCGGACCGGCCCGCCGCCTGGGACGAGCTCTCCGCGCTGGAGCACCTGGAACAGCTGACCCTGCCCGCGGAGGCGCTGGAGGGCCTGGTGGCGCACGCCCGGCTGCCCGCGCTGCGGAGCCTGCGCGTGTTCACGGACGCGGTGGTGGCACCCGCCCTGCGGGACCGGGCGGAGGCCCGCTTCCCGGACGCGGAGCTGCTGGAGGTGCAGGACCACCTGCTGCGGGCGTGACACAGGGGCGGCCCCGGAACCGAGACTCCGACGCCAAGGGCGAGATCATCCACAGCGCCGAGATCCCGGGTGCCACGGCCGCCCTCAAGCACG
>NZ_JBEYVX010000072.1:0-30361 GCF_040644195.1 Streptomyces sp. NPDC047014
GGCGTCGCGGTCGTCCGGATCACCTACATACCCGGCACCGACGAGGGCATGGGCGCGCCGAGCGCGGGGGCACCGGCCGTGGCTGCGGCGAGGGCGGGGGTGGCGACGGTGGTCAGGGAGGCGGCGGCCAGGACGGCGGTGAGGGCAAGGGCTTTGCGGAGTCGCATGGAAGACCTTCGCTGCTCGCCGGACGGGATGATGGTCGGACCAGGTGACAATCAGCCCGGTCTCGCCCCGCACCCTGCCACGCCTGTCCTGCGCCTCATGGCGCACCACGCCTGAGATGCTCCGGTTTACGCCCGAACGCGGTACGCGGTCAAGCGGGGCCCTGGCGGGCGGCTTGGCGGGGGTGGCCGCGCCCTTGGGCTCGTACTGGGTGAGTCGGGCCGGGCCGGTTGGCACTGTTCGGGGAGTCGGCTCGTACAAGGCGGTGGGCCGGGCTGGTTTTGCTGTTGGGGGATCGGGCTCGTACTGCGCGGAGTGGGGACGGGGTGGGGTGTCCCCGCAGGACGAGCGCGCAACCACCCCGTACAGGACGAACCCCGCCGCACGCGCGAGCCGAGGAGATACCCCACCCCGGCACCGCAAACCGCCCGCCAGAGTGAGCAACCCCGCCCAGCAGGCGAAGCAACCCCGCACCGGGACCGGGCCCCGCCCGGCGTGCGACGCAACCCCGGACCGGGCCCCGCCCAGCGCGCGAAGCACCCCGCGCGCTAATGAGGCCGCGCCCGCGCGGGGAACGCCCCGCGCCGCGAGCAGGCGTCCGGCCGGCCCGACCCAGCGGGCCGCCCCGCACCACCGGGTGGGTGCCCGCGCCCCCGGCCTCGCGGGCCGACCCGCGCCGAAGGCGAGCCCGGTGGCTTCGCTGGATCCCGCCCAGCGGGCCGACCCGCGCGGGGCGAGCCCGGCCGCTTCGCCAGCGGGCCATCCCGCGCCACCGGGTCGGAGCCCGCCCCTCCCCCCGTACCCCCCCTCACACCCCCCCGAAGAACCGCCCCGTCAGAAGCGCCGCCGCGCCCTGGGCCACGTCCGACGGGGAGATGTCCACCTCCACCCGCGGAAGCGCCGGCGCCGAGGCAAGGGCGGCGCCGACCTCGCGGACGAAGAGGGCCGGGGCTCCCGCCACCACCCGCCCGCCCAGCAGGACGCGGTGCACATCAAGCAGCGCGACCAGGTTCGCCGCGCCCTCCCCCACCACCCGCGCCGCCCCCGCGAGGTCACCCCGGGCCACCGCCGCCAGGCACAGCGCCTCCGCGCAGCCGCGCCTCCCGCACCGGCACGGCGGCCCGTCCAGCCGGAGCACCTGGTGGCCGAACTCGCCCGCCGCCGAGCGCGCGCCCCGGTAGACCTCGCCGTTCAGCCACAGCCCCGCCCCCAGCCCGGTCCCGACATGGAGGTACACCACCGCCCCCGAGCCGGGGCCGGAGCCCGCGCCCGCCACCGCCGCCCCCGCGTTCGAGTCCTTGTCCACGAGCACCGGCACCCCCAGCCGCCCCTCCAGCACCTCCCGCAGCGCGAACCCCTCCCACTCCGGGAACCCCGTCACCCGCCCCATCACCCCGCTCCGGTGATCCAGCGGCCCCGGCGCCGCCACGCCCACCCCCAGCAGCGGCGGCCCGCCCGGATCGGTCACCCGCGCGACCTCCCGTACGACGGTCCCCACCACCGCCTCCGGCCCCGCCCCGAAGTCCAGCGGGATGCCGCTCGCGGTGAGGACGCGGCCCGCCAGGTCCACCCGTACCGCCCGGAGCTCGTCGCGGTCCAGGTGCACGCCGATCGCATGCCGGGCGTCCGGGACCAGCCGGAGCAGGGTGCGCGGTTTGCCGCCCGTGGACGCGGCCCGCCCGGCCTGCGCCAGCAGCCCGGCCGCGCCGAGCCGCGCCGTGATCTTGCTGACGGCCTGCGGGGTGAGGCCCGTACGGGTCGCGAGTTCGGCGCGGCCGAGACCCGTCGGCCCGGCGCCGCGCAGGAGGTCCAGGACCAGCGCATCGTTGTGATCGCGGAGGGCGGGCAGGTTCACCCCGCCACGCCCACCGCCCGCGTCCTCGCTACGGCCACCGCCACCACCGCCGCCACCACCACCGCTGCCCCTGTTCACCGGCCCATTGTCCACCCTCCTTGCACTTCGGCAACACTGTTGCCAAAGTAGGAGCCATGAGCACCCCCACCCCCACCCCCGCCGCCGGCCCCGCCTCCCCCGCCACCCCGCTCCGCGTCGGCCTCGTCGGCTACGGACTCGCCGGTTCCGTCTTCCACGCCCCCCTCGTGACCGCCACCGACGGGCTCGTCCTCGACACCGTCGTCACCTCCGACCCCGACCGGCAGGCGCAGGTCCGCGCCGAGTTCCCCGACGTGCGCGTCGTCCCGTCCGCCGACGAGCTGTGGGGGCGGGACCCGGCCCTCGACCTCGTCGTGATCGCCTCCCCCAACAAGACGCACGTCCCGCTCGCCACCACCGCCCTCGAAGCCGGCATTCCGGTGGTCGTGGACAAGCCGCTGGCCGCCACCGCCGCCGAGGCCCGCGCGCTCGCCGCGCTGGCGGAGCGGAGCGGCACCTTCCTCTCCGTCTTCCAGAACCGCCGCTGGGACAACGACTTCCTCACCCTGCGCCGCCTCCTCGCCGACGGCGAACTCGGCGAGATCCAGCGCTTCGAGTCCCGCTACGAGCGCTGGCGCCCGCAGCTCAAGGGCGGCTGGCGCGAATCGGGCGCGCCGGAGGAGATCGGCGGTCTGCTGTACGACCTCGGCAGCCACATCGTCGACCAGGCCCTGGTGCTCTTCGGCCCGGCCGTACGGGTCTACGCGGAGACCGACGCGCGCCGCCCGGGCGCCGAGACCGACGACGACACCTTCATCGCCCTCACCCACGCGAACGGCGTCCGCTCCCACCTCTACGCCAGCGCCACCACCGCCCAGCTCGGCCCGCGCTTCCGCGTGCTCGGCTCGCGCGCCGGGTACGTCAAGTACGGCCTCGACCCGCAGGAGGGCGCCCTCCGCGAGGGGCTTCGCCCGGACGGGCAGCTGCCGTGGGGCGAGGAGCCGCCGCACCTGTGGGGGCGGGTCGGCTCGGGCGAGTCCCCGCTGACCGGTGGCGGCGCGACCGTACCGACCGAGCAGGGCGACTACCCGGCGTACTACGCGGCGGTGGAACGGGCCCTGCGCACGGGCGGGCCCGCGCCCGTCACGGCGTACGAGGCCGCGCGCTGCCTCGACGTACTGGAGGCGGCGCGCCGCTCGTCGGAGGAGGGCGTGGCGGTGGAGATCCCGGAGGCGCCGGAGGCCGAAGGGCACTGAGGGATCGCTGAGGCCCAGGGGGCGGCGGCGGGGCCGTTCGGGAAGCGGCCCCGCCTCCCGCGCCTCCCCCGCCCCCGGCCCGGCCCCGTCTACGCGTCCTTGAACTCCTGCCGCTGGCGGCCCAGCCCCTCGATCTCCAGCTCCACGACGTCACCGGCCCGCAGGTACGGCTTCGGGTCGGGCCGGCCCATGGCCACCCCGGCCGGGGTGCCGGTGACGATCACGTCGCCCGGGTGGAGCGTCATGAACCGGCTGAGGTACCGGACGACCTCACCGACCGGGAAGATCTGGTCGGCGGTGCTGCCGTCCTGCTGCTGCTCACCGTTGACCCACAGCCGTACGTCGAGCACCTGCGGGTCCGGTATCTCGTCGGCGGTGACCAGCCAGGGGCCGAGCGGGGTGAAGGTCTCGCAGTTCTTGCCCTTGTCCCAGGTGCCGCCGCGCTCGATCTGGAACTCGCGCTCCGACACGTCGTTGACCAGGACGTACCCGGCGACGTGCGCGAGCCCCTGCTCCGCCGAGTCCAGGTAGCGGGCGGTGCCGCCGATGACGACGCCGAGCTCGGCCTCCCAGTCGGTCTTCACGCTGCCGCGCGGGATGAGGACGGTGTCGTCGGGGCCGACGACGGTGTCCGGGGCTTTCAGGAAGAGGATCGGCTCGGCCGGCGGCTCCGCGCCGATCTCGGCGGCGTGCCCGAAGTAGTTCAGGCCGATGCCCACGATCTTGCCGATGCCGCCGACCGGCGGACCGATCCGCAGCCCCTCGCCGTCCAGGGCCGGAAGCCCGCCGGAGGCGGCCGCGTCCCGTACCCGGGACAGCACCGCGTCGTCGGCGAGCACCGCCCCGTTCACATCCGTGATCAGGCCGGACAGGTCCCGCAGGGTTCCGTCCTGGTCGAGCAGCGCGGGACGCTCGGCACCGGCGGGTCCGACACGCAGCAGCTTCATGGGCGTTCTCCCGTGGTCGTGGGTGGTCGGCCCGGGGGCGTCGAGGCGTGCCCACGGGCCGGCCGATGGGTTGCGGCCATCGGAGGATTGGTTGATCCTCCAAGATGGCCGTCCGATCCGCAAGACCCTGTTCACAGACTGGAACGCACTGCTCCGCCCACCGGCAGCCCGGCGCGCCGCGCGCGGTGTTCGAGCCAGGCGCGCTCGGAGACCGCCCACGCGGTGGTGGTCAGCAGGTAGAGCCCGGCGGCCAGGGGCACCACGGCGGCGGTGATCAGCGTCCCGAAGGACAGCAGGGGCAGTACGCCACCCAGCTTGCGCATGGCCTCCTGCTGCTCGGCGGTGAGCTCGGGCAGCCCGGCGGGACCCGCTCCCGCGGTGCCCGCCCCTGCAGCCCCGGCGCGCCGGACAGGCTTCTTCCCCGCGGCGGACGCGCCGGTCGCGGCAGTCGCAGCTGCGGCCGCGGCCGCAGCGGTCGCCGCCGCCCGGCGCCCGCGCGCCGCGCTCCAGGCGGCCACCACCGCGATCGCCCCGAACAGGCCGAGGAACACCAGCCCCTGCGCCCCGAACAGCCCGCCCTCCCCGAGGGCGTCGGACCACCGGGCCCCCAGCGGCGCGGCGAACAGCCGGTGGCCCAGCAGCTCATCCCCCGAGGCGAACGCCTGGTACATGAGCGCGAACACCGGCAGCTGGAGCAGCAGCGGCAGGAGCCCGGCCATGGGGGTCGCCCCACGGAAGGCGGCACGGCTCAGCGGATGCAGGGCGAGCCGTACGAGCACGGTGAACAGCACGATCGCCGCAGCGGTCGCGGACTGGCCCGGCAGCGGCTCCAGCAGCCCGGCGAGCGCGGTGACCAGGTGGGTGAAAAGGTCGGTGAGATCAGTGAGAACGGACACGCGGGCCCTCCGAAGGGTCTCGTCGAACGTCGAAATGAGGTGCTTTTCGGCGTGACGAGCCACGAGGGGCGACAACAGTGTTCAGTCGGAGCAGAGGTCGGAGCGGAATCCGAGGAGTACTGCGAGTACGGCGAGTACTGCGCGCCCCTACGCGGCCGTCGGGACGGGACGGCCGGGTGCCCTGGGCCGGGACCGGCCCGAGGCGTCGGGATCGCGCTGCGGCAGGAACGCCGTACGCTGCTCGCGATCACGGATCGCGGTACGTATTCGGTGCGGCGGCACGGGCCTGACCAGCCGCGCGGCGGCGGCCAGCGCCTCAGTGCCCACGGCGACGGTGGCCGCGAGGGCGACCACCAGGGCGCCCAGCCCGCCGGCCCCCTCGCCCGCGAAGAGCCCGAGCAGTCCGCCGAGCACCACCAGCGGGAGCAGGACGGCGCACGACCGCGTGACCCGGGCGAACCCGGTCAGCAGCCCGAACAGGGCGAGGGACGGCGAGCGCCCGCCGCTTCGTCGCCGAGCCATACGGACCTCCCCCTCTCCCCTGCTGTTCCCCTGCTGTGCGCGAACTCCCGTACGAGACCGCTTCTCCTGATCGATGGTAGCGGGGCCCACTGACAACCGGCCGGGCGCATGTCCGTCCCCGGGCTCAGGGCCGGAGCGTCCCCCACACCACCAGGCGGTACTTGGAGCTGTACTCGGGGGTGCAGGTGGTGAGGGTGATGTAGGCGCCGGGCTCGCTGTACCCGTGCTCCGGCTTCACCACGCTGCGCGGCACGGGCGCGATCACCCCGGTGTCCCGCTCGGTGGTCTCGCTCAGGGTCCGGCCGACCACGTACGTGAACCGGCGCCCCCGCAGCTCGACGATCAGCTCGTCGCCCGCGCGCAGCCGGTCGATGTGGCGGAACGGTTCGCCGTGCGTATTGCGGTGCCCCGCCAGTGCGAAGTTCCCGCGCTCGCCCGGACCGGCGGTCCCCGGGTACTGGCCGGCGTACCCCTTGTCGAGGACGCTCCGCTTGTCGACGCCCTGCGCGACCGGCACGACGAGACCGAGGCGCGGGATGCGGAGGACGGCGTACGCCGCGTCCCGCTGCGGCGCCCGGCCGGCGCCGGGGGCGGCGGCTCGCGAGGGCGCGCCGGAGGGGGCCGTAGTAAGGGAGGCGGAGGAGGACGCGGGCGTGGACGTGGACGTGGACACGGACGTGGGCGCAGCCACCGACGGAACCGGGCTTTCCGATTCCCCCTCCGCCCCCGCAGACCCCCACGCCCGCTCCAGCGCCCGTACCCGCTCCTGCGCGCCCGCCGTCGCCTGCCGGTTGGTCCACCACACCTGGTGCACCACCAGCAACAGGACCACCACACCCACCGTGACCGTCAGCTCCGCGCCCGCCCACAGGACCCCCACGAGACCGGCCCGCCGCACCCGCCGGCCGCTCCCCTGCACCACCACCGGTATGTGATCCCGCACGGGCGGCACCCTAAGTCCTCCCCCGTCAACTGACCAGCGGCAGTACGGTGTGAACCATGCGCCCCGACACGCCTGCCGAGCACATCGCCGAAGCCGAGCGCCTCATCCGCACGGCGACCCGTTACCCCGAGGACCAGGAGCCCTTGCTGCTCCAGGCCGCGGCCCACCTCGAACTGGGCGACGCGCGCGACCGGGCGAGCGCCCTGTACGACCAACTCCTCTCCTCCTCCCCCGCCGACCCGCACCTGATCAAGGCCCTCCAGGCGGCGAACCTCTGGGAGTACGGCCACGAGGCCGAGGCCCGCGCGCTCATCTCGGGCATCCGCACCGCCTCCCCGAAGGACCCGGCGCCGTGGGAGATCATCGCGGAGGCCCTGGAGGCGCACGACGAACTGGAGGCCGCCGAGGACTGCTTCTCCCAGGCCGCCACCCTCCTGATCGCGGACGCGACCCCGCTCACCCCGGCCACCACCGCCCTCCTGACGGGCCGCCACCGCGTACGCCGCCTCCTCGGGCGGCCCCACGACGACTGGGACATGGTCGCGGACACCCGCCACATCGGCCCGATCCCCCTCGACGAGCTCCACGACCCGAAGCGCATCTGGGCCCTCGGCTCCGACGACCCCGCCGAACTGCGCGCCGAGATCGCCCGCCTGCGCGCCGAACTGGGCGACCGCCGCGCGGCCCTGTCCCGCCCCTTCCCGGTGGCGATCCTGCACTGGCCGCAGCGCGAACTGTCGGAGCTCCTGACCAGCTATCCGACGCTGGCCTCGGAGTACCCCTCGCACGAGACCCACCTGCGCGACATCGAGACCTCCCTGCGCGCCCTGGCCGCCTCGGGCACGAGCAACCTGGGCATCGTCACCGCGAGCGTCCCCTCGTACGAAGCCTTCGCGGCCTCGGAGAAAACCTCCCCGGCGTCCCCGTCCCTCCTGGCCGAGTACGCCACCACCCTGGCCGCCCGAGGCAAGGCCACCACCTGGCCCCCGTCCCCGACGTCCCCGTGCTGGTGCACGTCGGGCAAGCCGTACTCGGAGTGCCACGGGGAGTAGGCCGGGGGAGGTGAGCGGCCGGCCGAGCCCGTCCAGCCGGCCCGCTCTCCCCTACAGAAGCCGGTTCGCCCACCGCTCGCGGTGCTTGCGCGCAAACTCGACGCGGATGTTGTGTCCCTTGACCTGCGCAAGCGCCGCGCGGAACCGGCCGGTGATGCCGTCGATCACATCGAGGTCGTCCGTCAGCTGGAGCGCACCCCGGTCGAACAACGCGTGGCAGTTGGGGCACAGGCACAGCACGTTATCGATCCGGTCGACGCCGAGATGCGGCTTACCGACGGCCTGTATGTGGGCCGCCTCGCTGTACGCCTCACCCTCCAGGGAAACGATCAGCCGCTCGCGGCAGATCTGGCAGGTGTTGTCGTACATCTGCTTCACGGCCCGCACGACCTTGGAGTCCCGCACCAGACGGTCCTGGGAGATATAACGCCGGACCTGCTCCTCGATCGGTGTCTCGGCGCCTGCCAGCGGATCCACCGGCTGCGGGGCCACGACCTGGCCCGGTTCGATCTTCAGCAGCTTGAACTGACAGATCCGAAACCCCTCCTGCCCGACCGTTATCCAGTGGTCGGCAGTGCGGAACAGCCCTCGGTAGATATAGCCCTTGGTCGCCCGCCTGCGCTTGCCCCGGGTGACCCCCAGCCCCTCGATCACGCGGACGGGGCGCCCCATAGCCTGCGAAATGACCAGCGCGGCATTGCCGCTGTCAGCGAGGGACTGATCGGCGACCATCTGTCCTGAGGACCGGTCGCGCCCGCCCTCTCCGGTGTAGATGATCAGATCGCCTTCGTCGCGGTCATCGACGTATCCGCCGGACAGCACGATCGAGTCGGCACCCGTCTTGTCGGTACCGGAAATGCCGCGGCCCCGGAAGCGGTGAAGGTCCGCCGCATAGAGCTCGTCGTGTCCCTTGAACCACATCCCTTCGGCGGCGCCGTCAGGTGTGCCGAACCATGCCGGCTTCGAACGCGCAGCCATGTCTTAGCGGTCCGCCGCTGCGTAGGTGGTGGCGGCCATCGTGGCTGCCGCTGTGAAGACCGCGGGCCAGGCGCCGATTTTCTTTGCCAGGGGGTGCGAGGCCGCGAAGGCGGCTACGTACGCCGTGCCCAACAGGGCCGTTGTTGTCGGCGTCGTGCGGCGGTGCCATTCGCGGGCGGCGAGGGTGCCGGCCGTCGCGAGGACGATGCCGCCGAGTGGGCGCTTGCCCGTCCAGCGGGCGGTGGCGTAGCCGGCGATCAGGCCGCCCGCCGCTACGACCGAGGTGGGGAACTGCTGCATCGTGTGGGCCTCCAGCCGTTCGAACGTTGCCGTTCGAGGCTAGCGCGCCCGGCGGGTGAATCGGCGGGCGGCCGCCACGCCCAGGAGGACGGCCGCTCCGCCGAGCACGTTGTCCGGCAGGGCCTCCTGGAGGGCCGGGGGCAGTACGGCCACGATCCCCAGCACCACGAAGAACGCCACGGCGCAGGCGGTGAGCCCCATCAGGGCTTTCTTCAGCAGGGTGTTGGGCACGCTGGGCTCCGGGGGCTTCGTACGGGGTCGTGTCGTACGGGTTCAACGCGGGGCCGGGCCCGGCGGTACGGGGGGTGCGGGGCGCCGTACGGAAGTCGGATTTGTCGCACACCCTCCGGATCTGTGGACCTGTCGGCCGAAGCGCCCCGCAGGCGTAGATTCGTCGGCGACGGGGCGATACGACCGAGGCCGCCCGAGCCGGACCGAGGAGCTGCACACGTGATCTGTTACGGACCGGCGGTCCTGGACCTGGCCGACGAACTCACCGACGCCTACGGCGAGGTCTTCTCCGCCCCGCCGTGGAACGAGGATGAAGAAACCATTCGCCAGTTCGCCGCCCGGCTGCAGGCGGACAGCCGCCGCCCCGGGTTCCGTACGGCGTTCGCGCAGTCGGCCATCGGCGTGGACGGGTTCGCGACCGCCTGGCTGACGCCGAGGTCCTTCCCGACGGATCGCGGGTACGGCCGGGTGGCGGCGCAACTCGGGACCCGGCGGGTGCGGGAACTGCTGGTCGGCGCGTTGGAGATCGACGAGCTCGCCGTACGGCCGCACGCGCGCGGCCTCGGCACCGGGCGCGCGCTCCTCGCCGAGATCACCGCCGACGCCCCCGACGACCGGGCCTGGCTGCTGACCGCCCGCGCCGCGACCGACACCGTGGCCACTTACCACCGGCTCGGCTGGCACGAGGTGCCGCCGCTGCCGGGGACGGGGAACGGGGTCGTCGTCTTCCTCGCGCCGAACCACCCGGACCGGCCGGGTGACCCCGGCCGACCGGGGCGCCAAGCGGCGTAGGCGTGCGGGCCGCCTGGACTGGCTGAGCCGGCTTGAGGGGCCGGGTCGGGCCGGGCGGGTGGGTCGGCCCGAGCTGGTAGGCCACCCCGAGCAGCCGGACAACCCCGAGCGGATGGGCTACCTCGATCGGCCGGGCTGCCATGAGTGGCCGGACGCCCGATCGGCCGGACCGTCATGCGGTCTCGCCGCGTGAACCGCCCAAGCTGGCTGAGCCACCCGAGCGGCCGGACAACGCAGAGCGGTCGGACCCGGACCGGCAGAGCCACCCGACCGCCCTGCCCATCGCATCGCTTAAGCGCCCAAGCCGACGTGCCTGGCCGAGCCCCGACCGGCCAGACCACCCCGGGCAGCCGGCCGCCATGCCGCAGCGGCGCACGAACTCCCGGACTGGCTTGACCGGCCGAATCCGGTTCCGCCGAACCTCGACCACCCCAACCGTCCCGCCTGTCACGCCGCCTGGGCGTCCGGTCCGGGGCCGTGCCACCCCGGCCAGCCGGCTCGGCCGGACCGGGATCAGCCGTACCCCGGCCGGGCGCGAACCAGCCGAACCCGAACCGGCCGAGCCACCCCGACCGACCAGACCGGCCAGACCGGCCGGGCCGGAGTCAGCCGAACCCCGACCGATCAAGCCCCCCCGTGGCCGGACCCGCATCAGCTCAACCCCGACCGGCCACCCCGACCCCACCCGTCACCCCACCCACCCCCGAACCACCCCCGCGCCAAGCGTCCCGCCGCGTGGCGCCGGGCATACCGGGGGCATGATCAGCCATGTCGCGTGCGCCCAGCGCCAGCTCAATCTGGCCACCCACCACCAGCTCCGGCAGGCCGGAATCCCCGCCGCCACCATCAGCGGCCGTACCCGGCGCGGCGGGCCCTGGCAGCGGCTTCTGCCGCGGGTGTACCTCCTCCAGACCGGCCCGCCGGACACCCGCCAGCACGCGCTCTCCGCCGTGCTGTACGCCGCCCGCCCCGGCACCGACCCGCTCTCCGGGGCAACCGCCGCCCTCACCGGCGGCGCGGCGCTCGCCCTGCTCGGGATCCGCGACGCGCCGCCCGAGCCGGTCGACGTCCTCGTCCGCGCGCCCCGCTGCATCGCGCCCACCGGTCGCGTCCGGCCCGCCTCGACCACCCGCTGGCCCGCGACCATCACCATCGCCGGCGTGCCCAGCGCCCGCCCCGTCCGGGCGGCCACCGACTTCGCGGCCCGCACCGACGATCCCGACCTGGTCCGCTCCGTACTCGCCAACGTCGTCCAAGGCGGCTGGTGCCACCCCGACGATCTGCACGCCGAACTGCGCGCCCGCCGCGTCCGCGGTCGCCCCGCCGTCCGGGAGGCCGCCGCGGAACTCGTCGTAGGCGTCCGCTCCATCGCCGAGGGCCGCGCCCGCGACGCCCTGTCGGGCACCGACCTGCCCGCGCCCCTGTGGAACGCCCGCCTCTACGGCCCGGACCGCGCCTTCCTGGCCAGCCCCGACGCGTACTGGCCCGAGGCGGGCGTGGCGCTGGAGATCGACTCCGCCGAGTACCACTACACCCGCGACTCCTGGCAGGCCACCCTGCGCCGCCGGCTGCGCCTGGAGTCCCACGGAGTGCTGGTGGCCAGTACGACGCCGGGCATCCTGCGGGACGCGACGGCCGAGGTCGTCCGCGCGCTCCGCGCCCTCCTCGCCCTCGGCGCGGCCCGCGCGGCGCCGCCGCGGGTCACGGTCCGCGGACACGCCCAGCTGGAACTGCCGCTGGGGTAGGGCCGGAGGGCTACGCGCCGACCGAGGGGCTACGCGCCGAAGGCGCGGGAGACCGTGTAGATGGCCAGGCCCGCCAGGGCGCCGACCACCGTGCCGTTGATGCGGATGAACTGGAGGTCGCGGCCGATGTGGGCCTCGATCTTGCGGGAGGTGTGCTCGGCGTCCCAGGCGGCCACCGTGTCCGTGATCAGCGAGGTGATCTCGCGGCGGTAGGTGGTGACGACGTAGACCACCGCGCCCTCGATCCAGCCCTCCAGCTTGGACTGGAGCCGGCCGTCGGAGGCGAGGCGCGCGCCGAGGGAGATCAGGGAGGAGCGTACGCGCAGGCGCAGTTCGCTCTGCTCGTCCTCCGCCGCCGAGATGATCATCGAGCGGATCGCGGACCAGGCGGAGGCGATGACGTCCTGGACCTCGTCCCGCGCCAGGATCTCGGATTTCAGGCGCTCCACGCGGGCGCGGGTCTCGGTGTCCGACTGGAGGTCGGAGGCGAAGTCGCGCAGGAAGCGGTCGATCGCGGCGCGGGCCGGGTGCTCGGGCATGTCCCGCATCTCCGTGACGAAGCGGAGCAGTTCCTTGTACACGCGCTCACCGACCTTGCGGTCCACGAACCGCGGGGTCCAGCCGGGGGCGCCGCCCTGGACGGCGTCGGTGATCGAGTCCGCGTGGGTGACGAGCCAGTCGTGGGCCTTGGCACAGACGAGGTCGACGGCGCGGCGGTGGCCGCCGTCCGTGACCACCCGCTGGAGGGTCTTGCCGAGGCCGGGCGCAATCTCCGCGCTCTCGGCGCGGCGGGTGATGGCCTCGCCGACGACGGCCTGGACGTCGGAGTCGCGCAGGACGGTCAGCGCGCCGCGCAGGGCGGTGGCGAGCTCGGCGGTGACGCGGTCGGCGTGCGCGGGCTCGGCCAACCAGGAGCCGAGGCGGCCGCCGATGCCGAGGGAGTGGAGGCGGGCGCGGACCACGTCGGCGGAGAGGAAGTTCTCGCCGACGAACTCGCCGAGGGTGACGCCGAGCTGGTCCTTCTTGGTCGGGATGATCGCGGTGTGCGGGATGGGGAGGCCGAGGGGGCGTTTGAAGAGGGCGGTGACGGCGAACCAGTCCGCGAGCGCGCCGACCATGCCGGCTTCCGCCGCGGCGGCGACGTAGCCGGCCCAGCCGCCCGCGCCCCAGGCGTGCTGGGCGTACTTGGCCAGTACGTAGACCAGGGCGACGAGCAGCAGCAGACCGGTCGCGGTGGCCTTCATGCGGCGGACGCCGCGGCGGCGTTCCTCGTCGGCGGCGTTGAAGACGAAGGCTCCGCCGGGGCGGGTGGGGGGTGGCGGTGGTGTCGGCGGCGGTGCGGCTGTGCCGCCGCTGGTGCCGCCTGCCGTGATGCGGTTCTCCACGTGCTCCTGCCTTCCCCCGGGGGCGCCGGTTTTGTCTGCATAGCATCCGACTCCCGAGAGCCCGAATGAGTTCCCGCCACGCCCGTCCGCTCCCGCGGGGGTGGCGGATACGGGGGCCGGGGGCACGGCCCCCGACCCCGGCGCGGGGCGGCCCCACTCCGGCGAGCCGGGCCGGGCCGCTCCGGCGGAGACGGCCGAACCGGCGGGCGCGGCCAACGCCACCGCACCGAGCTGGGCGGCCCGCTCCCGCAGGGGGAGGCGGACCTGGCAGCGCGGGACGGCCCGTCCGCTCCTGCTTGGGGGCGCACCAGGGAGCGCGGGGCAGCGCCCCGAGCCCCGCGCAGGGTGGCCGCTCCCGCAAGCCTGGCCCGTCCGCTCCCACGGGGGCTGTACTGGCGGTCCCGGGGCAGCGCCCCGCCCCGAGCCGGGCGGCCCGCTCTCGCAAGCCTGGCCCGGCCGGGGCCGGTGCGGAGGGCCGAACTGGTGGGCGCGGGACGGCGCCCGAGCCCGTGCGGGCGGCCCGCTCCTGCAGGGGGCGCTGGCGGCGCGGGCCCCCGGGTCCCGCCACTTCGCCCGTCGGGCCACCGAGGCCGCCACCTCGACAGCTGGGCCGGGACCGCTCTCCTGCGCCGCGACAACCGGGGCCGTACGGACCCCCAGGCGGCCCCGGCCCGCTGAGCGGTCGCGCGAGGGAACGGCTCCGCCGGGGGTTGGCGGCCGAGCGCCGAAGGCTGTACGGGCCGCACGCGAGCCGCGCCGGCCGCAGGCGGCCGCCCCGGGGCCCAAGCGGCCCGGGCCAACCCGACCCAGCGGGCCCGTTCGGCGCGGTGCGGGCCTGCGGCGGGAGCCCCCAGCCCCGTGTCGGGGAGCCCCAAGGTCCGCGGCGGGAGCACGCGGCGGGAGCAGGGGCCCGTGCCGTCGGCTCAGAGGTGTTTGCGGAGGGACGGGCCGTCGCCCGGGCGGCGTTTCAGGGGTTTTACCTTGACCTCCACGCCGCCCCAGAACGCGAAGCCCGTCACCACCACGCGCGGGGCGTCCGGGCGGCGGGGGCCCGGGGTGTCGCGTTGGTCGAAGGCGCCCATGAAGCCGAAGCCGCGGACGTCCACGTCCACGCCCGGCGGGACCGTGATCTCGATGCCGCCCATGATCGCGACGCAGTTGATGACCACCTCGCGCTGCGCGAAGTCGGCGCTGCGGAGGTCCAGTTCGCCGCCGCCCCAGAACGCCACCGCGTCGAAGCGGGCCGGGACCGTCCAGTGCCCCTTGCGCTGGAAGCCGGACATGACCGCCACCGCGAACGCCGAGCTGCCCGAGCCGCCGATGCGGCCCTGCCAGGCCGCCGCGTCCCCCGGCGCGGACGCGGCCGGTACGGCGGCAGAGGCCCCGGCCGGCGCGGGCAGGTCCCGCGTCAGCGGCTCCAGTTCCGCGTAGGTGCGGGAGGCGTACACCGCCTCCAGCCGCTCCTCGAACTCCCCCATGTCGAGCCGGCCCTCGGCCAGGGCGTCCCGCAGGCGCTCCGCCACCCGGTCCCGGTCGGCATCGGACGCCCTCAACGCCGGCAACGGCGCTGCCCCTTGCCCCGGGCTCCCGGGCGCCGTACCCCCCTGCGCCGAAACACCAGGCACCGCGTCCCCCGGCGCCCGGTCCCCCGGCACCGCCTTCTCCGGCAACGGCTTCTCCGGCCGCTCGTCACTCATACGCACCAGACTAGGCAGGGATGCCCGGGAGTTGTACGGGTCCACCCCTGAGATCGCCCCGGACCGAGCCCTGAGACAGCCCCCGAGGCCCCCGCCCACAGCCCCAGACCCCCCGGGCCCCACCCGAGCCTCAGACCCGGCCGAGGCCCTGGTCCAGCCCGTACCGGGTCCCAAGCCCCCGCCCCCGCCCGCGCCCCCACCTCACCCCCGCCCCGCATACATCCGCGCGATCACATCCTCGATGTCCGGCTCCCGCACCGACAGGTCCACCAGCGGGTACTGCGCCGCCACCGCCGCCACCAGCGGGGCCGCCGACGCGCTCGACGGGAAGGCGAGCCACTGCCTCGGGCCCTCCACCTTCACCACCCGCGCGCCCGGCACGCCGATCGGGGGCAGTTCGCGTTCCAGGTCGACCACCAGCGTGCGCTCGCTCTCGCCCGCCTCCCCCGCCGCGTGCAGGCCGCCCAGGGGGCCGTCGTACATCAGGCGGCCGTGGTCGATCACCATCACGCGCTCGCACAGCTGCTCGATGTCCTGGAGGTCGTGGGTGGTGAGGAGGACCGTCGTGCCGAGTTCCGCGTTCAGCTGCCGCAGGAAGCCCCGTACCTTCGCCTTGCTCACCACGTCCAGCCCGATCGTCGGCTCGTCCAGGTACAGCACGTCCGGATCGTGCAGCAGCGCCGCCGCGATGTCCCCGCGCATCCGCTGGCCCAGCGACAGCTGCCGCACCGGTACGTCCAGCAGCTCCGCCAGGTCCAGGCGGTCCACGCATCGCTCCAGGTTCGCCTCGTAGCGCGCCCTCGGCACCCGGTACATACGCCGCACCAGCTCGTAGGAGTCCCGCAGCGGCAGGTCCCACCACAGCGTGGTCCGCTGCCCGAAGACCACCCCGATCCGGTGCGCCAGCCGCACCCGCTCCCGCGCCGGGTCGATGCCGGCCACGCGCACCCGGCCGCCGCTCGGGGTGAGGATGCCCGTCAGCATCTTGATCGTGGTCGACTTGCCCGCGCCGTTGGGCCCGATATAGCCGACCACCTCGCCCCGGGCGACCTCGAAGCTTATCCCGTCCACCGCCCTGACCTGGTGTTTCTCCCGGCGCATCCGGCCCACCCGGCGCCGTACGTCGAAGACCTTCTCCACCTGCTCCAGTCGGATCAGCACATCATCCGCCTCTGCCACCACGACTAGCTCCCCGTACTCCGGTACGAACGGACTCCCGCGCGCCAGGCCAGCGACGCGGGGACGAACACCGCCACGGCCACCAGCGGGCTCAGGAACGCCACCCACCCCGGCAGCCCCAGCGGATCGGGCCGCCCCAGCACATACAGCGCGGGCAGCCAGTTGACGAAGGCCAGCGGGACGATGAAGGTCACCCCGCGCAGCAGCTCCTGGGCGAAGACCGTCGGCGGGTACTGGAGCATCGTGGCGCCGCCGTAGGTGAAGGAGTTCTGCACCTCCGCCGCGTCCCCGGCCAGGAACTGGAAGGCCGCCCCCGCCACCATCACCGCCGCGAAGATCGCCGCCCCGGCCAGGATCATCACCACCACCAGCAGCGCCTTCGCCGCCGTCCAGTCGAGGTCCAGCGCCACCAGCGACCAGACCAGCACGGTCACCCCCTGGAGCACCCGGCCCGTACGCCGCAGCGCGAAGCGGTCCGCCGCGACCTGCGCCAGCACCGGAACCGGCCGCACCAGCATCGTGTCGAGCGAGCCGTCCCGGATCCGGGACCCGACCTTGTCGGTGTTCCCCATCAGCAGCCCGGCCAGGGCCAGGGAGGCCGAGGAGGAGCCGTACAGCAGGGCCACCTCGGGCAGCGTGAAGCCGCCGAGGACGTCCACGTGGGAGAACATGATGGAGATCGCGATGAAGTCCAGCGAGGTCAGGGCCGCGTTCCCGAGCACCGACAGGACGAAGGACGTGCGGTACGTCATCGTCGAGCGGATCCACATCGCCGCGATCAGGCGGTAGCCCCGCAGCCCCTCCCGCACCCCGCCGTACAGGACCGCCTCCCCGACCCGGCCGTACCGCGCCCCCTGCTCCCCCTCTTCCGGCGCCGCCTCAGCCGCACCCTCCGCCGCACCGACCCCCGCCGTCTCCGCCGTCTCCGCCGTCACCTCAGCCACCCTGGACCACCACCTTCCGCGTCGCCGCCGACTGCAACAGCCGCCCCGCGCCCAGCAGTACGAGCGCCCAGCCCGCCTGGAAGGCCAGCGCGCGGGCCGCGCCGCCGGCCCCCGCGTTCTTGCCCAGCAGCACATCCAGCGGCACCTGGAGCATCGCCGCCCACGGCAGCAGCCGTACGAACTCGCCGAAACCGCCCGGGAACACGGTCAGCGGCAGCAGCATCCCCGAGAAGAAGATCGAGACGACCGTGGCCATCATGTTGATCCCCGACCCGTCCATCAGCCAGAACGCCAGCAGCCCCAGCACGTAGCGCACCGCGAAACCGACCACCAGCCCCAGCCCCACCGACACCAGGAACAGCAGCCAGCGCACCGGATCCGCCGGCAGCGCCAGCCGGAAGGCCAGCGCCCCCGCCGCCAGCGGCACCAGCCCGCGCCCCAGCAACTGGAAGGCCGCCCGGCCCAGGTCGGCCGCGAGCCACCACAGCTGGAGGTCCACCGGCCGGTACAGGTCCACCGCGATGTCCCCGGTCCGCACCCGCTCCTGCAGCTCCTCGTGGAAACCGCCGCCGATCAACGCCCCGGCGGCCAGCAGCGACTGGCTCACCCACACGAAGGTCAGCGCCTCGGCCTGGTCGTAGCCGCCGAGCCCCGGGCGCTCCTGCCACAGGGCGACGAAGGTGAACGCCACGATGAAGCCGAAGACGGTGTTGGTGAAGACCCCGGCCGCCGTGGCCGTCCCGTAGGTGGCGTAGCGCCGGAACCCCCCGGCCGCCACCGCCAGGTAGAGCCGCACTCTCTGGCGCACCGTATCCCTCCGAATTCCCCGTCGTTCCTACGTCGGCCAAAGCGCGCGAGCTTAGTGCGGTGGGGCGAGCCACGCGACCGATTTATGCCCGTCCGGAGCGGAGCCGACCGGCCATCGGGTAGACACCATGAGGTACAGAAGTGGATATTTCGAACAGCGCCGAGGAGTCCCGGAGATGAGCGACCAGTCAGCGACCCCGGGCTGGCCCCCTCGCGACCCGGACACCCCGCCGGAGATCCCCCCGCAGGCCCCGCCGCCCGGATCCCCGCAGGCCGCCCGGGGGTCGCAGCCGCCTCCGCCCGGCGGGAAATCCCGTCGCAGGCGCACCGGATGGCGCCGCCTGTTCCCCACCTGGCGCATGCTCCTGGGCGGCATCCTGCTGCTGGCACTGCTGCTCGGCGGGGCCCTCGTCGCCGGCTATCTGCTCGTGGACATCCCGCCGGCCAACGCCGCCGCCACCGCGCAGTCCAACGTCTACCTCTACTCCGACGGCACGCTCATCGCCCGCGACGGCGAGGTCAACCGCGTCAACGTGCCGCTCTCGCAGATCCCGCGGACCGTGCAGGAGGCCGTACTCGCCGCGGAGGACCGGGACTTCTACTCCGAACGGGCGGTGGACCCCAAGGCGATGATCCGCGCCGCCTGGAACACCGCCACCGGCAAGGGCACCCAGTCCGGCTCCACCATCACCCAGCAGTACGTCAAGAACTACTACCTGGGCCAGGAGCAGACGATCAAACGCAAGGCCAAAGAGTTCTTCATCGCGATCAAACTCGGCCGCGAGAAGTCCAAGAACTACATTCTTGAGGGCTACCTGAACACCAGCTACTTCGGCCGCAACGCCTACGGCATCCAGGCCGCGGCCCAGGCGTACTACGGCAAGGACGTCTCCGCCCTCACCACCGCCGAAGGCGCCTACCTCGCCACCCTCCTCAACTCCCCCAGCGCCTTCGACGTCGTCTCCCACCCCCGCAGCCGCTCCCGGGCCCTCGCCCGCTGGAACTACGTACTCGACGGCATGGTCAAGAAGGACTGGCTCACCCCCGGCGCCCGTGCCACGACGCGGTTCCCCGAGCCCGGCAAGGTCCGCGCCGCCGCCGGCCTCTCCGGCCAGCGCGGCTACCTCGTCGAAGCGGTCAAGGACTACATCACCGACCGCGGCATCCTCGACGAGAAGACCCTCGCCGAGGGCGGCTACCGCATCACCAGCACCATTGACCGCCGCCGCCAGAACGCCCTCGTCGACGCCGTCGACACCCGCATGGCCGGCCGGCTCGACCCCGCCGCCCGCCCGGCCGACCGCCTGGTGCGCGCCGGCGCGGTCTCCATCGACCCGGCCACCGGCGAGGTCGCCGCCCTCTACGGCGGCATCGACTACACCCGGCAGTACGTCAACAACGCCACCCGGCGCGACTACCAGGCCGCCTCCACCTTCAAGCCGTTCGTCTTCGCCGCCGCCGTCGAGAACGGCTCCCGCACCCAGGACGGCCGCCGCATCACCCCCTACACCGTCTACAACGGCGACAACCGGCGCCCCGTCGTCGGCGCCCGGGTCCGCTTCGCCCCCGAGAACGAGGGGCAGGTCTCGTACGGCAACATCACCGTCAACACCGCCACCGACCTCTCCGTCAACGCCGTCTACGCGCAGATGGCCGTCGACGTCGGCCCCGCCACCGTCAAGAAGACCGCCGTCGCCCTCGGCATCCCCGAGGACACCCCGAACTTCGTCGCGAGCCCGGCCATGGCCCTCGGCACCCTCCAGGCGAGCGTCCTGGACATGGCACAGGCGTACGCCACCCTCGCCGACCACGGCCGCCGCACCCCCTACACCCTCGTCCAGAAGATCACCAAGGGCGGGGACACCGTCCCCCTGCCCGAGCGCACCCCCGTCCAGGCCATCAGCCGCGAGGCCGCCGACACCACCACGTCCATGCTGGTCAGCGTCGTGGACAACGGCACCGGTACGGCGGCCCTCGCCGCCGGCCACCCCGCGGCGGGCAAGACCGGCACCGGCGAGCTGGACCGCTCCGCCTGGTTCGCCGCCTACACCCCCGGCCTGGTCACCGTGATCGCGATGATGGGCCAGGACCCCGACACCGGCACCCTCCAGTCGCTCTACGGGGCCCTGGGCGAGCCCCGGATCAGCGGCGGCGGGTACCCGGCCCGCATCTGGGCCGCCTACACCAAGGCCGCGCTGGAGGGCACCGACCCCGTCGACTTCGACCTCGACCTCCAGCCGGGCGCGGCCCAGCCCCCGCCGCCCTTCACGCAGTCCAGCCCGCCGCCGGAGAACCCCGACGCGGACGGGCTCAGCCCCACACCCCCGCAGCGGCCCACCCCGCCCTCCGGCGGCCAGGACACCGGCGGGCAGGACGGCGGGGGCCAGTCCCGGGGCGGGGAGTCACAGGGCGGCCAGACCCAGGGCGGCGCCACGCAGGGCGGATCCCAGGGCGGCCGCACCCAGGGCGGCCAGGACAACGGCGGCCGCTCCCAGGGCGGCGGCACCAACAGCGGCCAGGAGGACGGCGGCCGCACCCAGGGCGGGCAGTCCCAGGGCGGCGCCACGCAGGGTACGTGGGGCAGCACGGGCGGCGGCGGCACGAACGGCGGCCCCACCGAGGACTACCGGCCGCCGTCCGCGTTCCTGGAGTGACGGGAGGGGAGGGAGGGGAGCGGGGGAACGAGGGGACGGCCGGACTCAGTGCCCGGAGGTCGCCTTGAGCCCCACCACGGCCACCAGCAGCAGGCAGATGAAGAAGATCCGGGCGGCGGTCACGGGCTCCCCCAGCACCGCCATCCCGAGCACGGCCGCACCGGCGGCACCGATGCCCACCCACACCCCGTACGCCGTACCGATGGGCAGCGTCCGGGCCGCGTACGACAGCAGCACCATGCTCGCGATGATGCCGGCGCCCGTGAACACGCTCGGCCAGAGACGGGTGAACCCGTCGGTGAACTTCATACCGATCGACCAGCCGACTTCGAGCAGACCGGCGAGAAGAAGCAGGAACCAGGCCATGACGACACCTCCGGGACATCCGGTGAACACGGGGTGCGTCGTCTTGTCGTACCCGGTACGGCGCGTCTCGTCGGGGTTCCCGACCACCGTAGCAAAGGGCAGCGAAAAGGGCCGGTGACCTCGGCCACCAGCCCTGTTCAGCCCCTGCGCGCGGTTCGACGGTCAGAGATACAGCCCCGTGGAGTCCTCGGACCCCTCCAGCCGCTCCGCCGCCACGGCGTGCAGGTCCCGCTCGCGCATCAGCACGTACGTCGCACCGCGCACCTCCACCTCGGCGCGGTCCTCCGGGTCGTACAGCACCCGGTCACCGGGCTCCACGCTCCGGACGTTCTGCCCGACCGCGACGACCTCGGCCCAGGCCAGTCGCTTGCCCACGGCCGCCGTCGCCGGGATCAGGATCCCGCCGCCCGAGCGCCGCTCGCCCTCGGGCAGGTCGGACTTCACGAGCACGCGGTCGTTCAGCATGCGGATGGGCAGCTTGTCGTGGGTGGTGTTCTCGCTCACGCCCCGAACCTACCTGTCCGCGACCGCGACGCGGCCCGCAGGGTCATCCCCGCTTGCGGCGCGCCGACACCACGATCAGCCCGACGATGCCCACGGCGACCAGCGCCACCGGCAGGATGCGCTCCAGACGCGGGGACCCGTCGTCGTGGCGCAGGCCGTCCCGCACGTCCGTCACCAGCCGGTCGACCGTGGCGAAGGCCCGGCCCGCGGTCTGGTCCACCTTCGACTCGACCTTGGCGCGGGCGTCCCCGATGATCGTCTTCGGGTGCACGCGGACACCGATCTCGTCCAGCGTCTCGGCGAGCTGCTCGCGGCGGCGCACGATGTCCGCCTCGATCTGAGCGGGGGTCCTGGCTTCCGACACCGCGCATCCTCCGTCGTCGTGGTCCTGTGGGGCGTGTTCCGCCATGAACAGTCTGTCAGCTTAGTCTCAAGGCGTACCGATCCCCTCCCGAGGAGAGACTGTCACGATGAGCGAGCGACTCCAGCCGGGCGACACCGCCCCCGCCTTCTCCCTGCCCGACGCGGACGGCAACGAGGTCTCGCTCGCCGACCACAAGGGCCGCAAGGTCATCGTCTACTTCTACCCGGCCGCGCTGACGCCGGGCTGCACGAAGCAGGCGTGCGACTTCACGGACAACCTGGAGGTCCTGGCCGCCGCCGGCTACGACGTCATCGGCGTCTCGCCGGACAAGCCGGAGAAGCTGGCGAAGTTCCGCGAGAAGGAGCAGCTGAAGGTCACCCTGGTCGGGGACCCGGAGAAGGAGACGCTGGCGGCGTACGGGGCCTTCGGCGAGAAGAAGCTGTACGGCAAGACGGTGACCGGCGTGATCCGGTCCACGGTGGTCGTGGACGAGGAGGGCAAGGTGGAGCACGCCTTCTACAACGTGAAGGCGACGGGCCACGTAGCCAAGATCATCAAGGACCTGAAGATCTGACCCGCGGCGGAGCGGGCCGTCCCGGCGCGGCCCGCTCCGCTTATCGGACGTAACCGTCCGCATGCCGCCCCGTTAGTCCGTACGAGTCCACGAACACGTGGCCGGAACGGAGGGGCCCCGCAATGCCGACCAGCCCATACACAAAGGCCCGCCTCACAGAGGCGGCCCGCACCGCACACACCCTGACGGAAGCCCTGCAACACCTGGGGGTGGACCCGAAGGGTCCCAGCAGGCGGTACCTGCACGACCGCATGCGGAAACTGGGCGTGGACACCACCCACTTCGAGAAGGAGGGGGTGAAGTGGACCAAGGAGATCCTGGCCGAGGCGGTCGCCGCCTCGACGACGATGTGCGACGTGCTCCGCCACCTCGGTCTGGACGTCGTGGGCGGCCACCACACCCACATCAGCCGCAGGGTGAAGGCGTTCGGGATAGACACCTCCCACTTCGCGCCCCCGTCACCCGCGGGGCGCCCCAGGCCGCGGCAGACTCCGGAGACCCTGCTCGTCCGGCAGGAGGGGACCCACGGGCGCCGCGCCCAGAGCGCACATCTGAAGCGGGCTCTCGCCGCACTCGGCGTACCCGAGGAGTGCGCCCGATGCGGAATACCGGCCCAGTGGCGGGGCCGTCCCCTGCCCCTGGAGGTGGACCACGTCGACGGGGACTGGCGCAACAACCTGCCGGAGAACCTGCGGCTGCTCTGCCCGAACTGCCATTCCACCACCGACACCTATCGCGGACGGGCCAAGGGCCGCCGATGAGCAGCGGTGACCGGTACACGCGCGAGGTGCTCGCCCGGGCGGCGGAGTGCTGCGACGACATCGACGAGGTCATCGCATACCTGGGCACCCGCCCGTACCCGCGCCTCGGCCGGTACCTGTTGGAGCGCTTCGCCCGCCACGGGATCGACGTCTCGCACTTCCGGCCCGTCGGAAGACGCGCGCGGCCGGCCGATGACGCGATACGGCAGGCCGTCGCCGAGTCCTGCGGCATCGCCGAGACCCTGCGGCGGCTCAAGCTGCCCGACAGCGGTACGCAGCGGGCCGCTCTGCGCCGGTTCATCACCGAGAACGGCGTCTCGACCGCGCACTTCCTCGGCCAGGCGCACCAGCGGGGCAGACCGGCGTTCACGCCGTTGAAGCCGGCGTCGGAGATCCTGGTCAGGAACGACGGGGGTCGCCGGACACGCGCCGTGGTCCTGCGCAGGGCGCTGCACGAGATCGGGGTGCCGGAGCGCTGCGCCGAGTGCGGCACGCCTCCCGAATGGTTCGGCGCGCCGATGACGCTGGAGATCGACCACATCAACGGCGACTGGAGCGACAACCGCCAGGAGAACCTGCGCCTGCTCTGCCCCAACTGCCACGCGATCACCGGCAGCTGGTGCCGGGGCGGCCGACGCGGTGGGTAGGAGCCTCACCCGGAGCAGGCCCTCACCCAGTACAGTGTTCTTGGCTTGCGCCCGTGCGCCAACTGGTTGAGCGGCGATCTTTAGGTGGTCGTGTGTGTCGGTTCGAATCCGATCGGGCGTACTGCACCACGAGGCCCGTCCCCCTGAACTCCGGGGGGACGGGCCTTCTGCATGGGTGCCGGGTCAGCCCAGCAGGGCGCGCAGGAAGGGGATCAGGGCGCGGAAAGCCTGGCCTCGGTGGGAGATGGTGTTCTTTTCCTGCGGGGTGAGTTCCGCGCAGGTGCGGGTTTCGTCCAGGGGCTGGAGGATCGGGTCGTAGCCGAAGCCGCCCGTGCCGGACGGGGTGTGGCGGAGGGTGCCCAGGAGGCGGCCCTCCACCACGCGTTCGGTGCCGTCCGGCAGGGCCAGGGCCGCCGCGCAGGCGAAGTGGGCGCCGCGGTTCTCGTCCGCGATGTCGCCGAGCTGGGCCAGCAGCAGGTCCAGGTTGGCCTTGTCGTCGCCGTGGGTGCCGGCCCAGCGGGCCGAGAAGATGCCGGGGGCGCCGTGCAGGACGTCCACGCAGAGCCCGGAGTCGTCGGCGATCGCCGGGAGCCCGGTGGCCCGGGCGAGGGCATGGGCCTTGAGGAGGGCGTTCTCCGCGAAGGTGACGCCGGTTTCCTTGACGTCCGGGATCTCCGGGTACGCGTCCGCGCCGACCAGTTCGTACGGCAGGCCGGCGTCGGACAGGATGGCGCGGAGCTCGGTGACTTTGTTCGCGTTGCGGGTGGCGAGGATCAGGCGGGTGGGCGGCGTCGAGGTCATGGCCTCATTATCCCGGGGTGCAGACCTTGGACAGCTCGCCCGCGGCGTCCGCGACCGGCCTCACGTCGGGGGCGGTGTTGCCGCTCTCGATGGAGGTACGGACGTTCTTCACGGCCGTGTTCATGGAGTCGAGCGCCTTGCCCAGGTCGGTGTTGTCGGTCTGGTCGCCGATCTTCTTGAGGTTCGCCTCGATCTGGTCGAGCGCGTTCTTCGCGTCCTGGGGGCTGTCGCCGGCCTGGGAGACGGCCTGCTGGAGGTCGTTCACGCCGTCCGTGACGGCCACCGCGGTGTTCGCGCAGTCCATCGCCGTGGAGATCGCGTCGCAGGCGGTGAGGGCCGGGACGGTGAGGACGGCTGCCACGGCGACCGCGGCTATGCGGAGCTTCATTCGGTTCCCCCAGGGACGGAAGGCGTGAGTGCGGGTGGGCGCGCGGCTGTTCGCCGCGCGCCCGGTTGTGTGCGTAGACGCCGCCCGTCGCCGGACGGTTGCCGCGCCGGCTGTGGCTGGACGGTGCCGCGCCGCCCGTCGCCGGACGGTTGCCGCTTCGGCGGTGGCCGGACGGGGGCCCTAGAGGTCGAGCGCCCCGCGCTGGATGGCCTCCAGGTCGGCGCAGCCGCCGGCGGCGAGGTCGAGGAGGGCGTTCAGTTCCTTGCGGTCGAAGGGCTCGCCCTCGGCGGTGCCCTGGACCTCGACGAAGCGGCCGTCGCCGGTGCAGACCACGTTCATGTCCGTCTCGGCGCGCACGTCCTCCTCGTAGCAGAGGTCGAGGAGCGGGACGCCGTCGACGATGCCGACGCTGACGGCGGCGACGGTGCCGGTGAGCGGCTTGCGGCCGGCCTTGACCAGCTTCTTCTTCTGGCCCCAGGCGATGGCGTCGGCGAGGGCGACGTAGGCGCCGGTGATGGCGGCGGTGCGGGTGCCGCCGTCGGCCTGGAGGACGTCGCAGTCGAGGACGACGGTGTTCTCGCCGAGGGCCTTGTAGTCGATGACGGCGCGCAGGGAGCGGCCGATGAGGCGGGAGATCTCGTGGGTGCGGCCGCCGATCTTGCCGCGGACGGATTCGCGGTCGCCGCGGGTGTTGGTGGAGCGGGGCAGCATCGAGTACTCGGAGGTGACCCAGCCTTCGCCGCTGCCCTTGCGCCAGCGCGGGACGCCTTCGGTGAAGGAGGCGGTGCAGAAGACCTTGGTGTCTCCGAAGGAGATGAGGACGGAGCCCTCGGCGTGCTTGCTCCATCCGCGTTCGATGGTGACCGGGCGGAGCTGTTCGGGCGTGCGGCCGTCGATGCGAGACATGGCTCCGAGCCTAGTCCCTGCGGGGGCGCGGTCCGGCACGTGTGCGAGAACCCCGTCCGGGCTGTCCGGGACGGGGTTCGTCGGCTGTGAGGGGTCAGCTCACATCATGTCTTCGATGTCCGCGGCGATCGGGTCGGCGTCGGTGCCGATGACGACCTGGACCGCGGTGCCCATCTTGACGACGCCGTGGGCTCCGGCGGCCTTGAGGGCGGCTTCGTCGACGAGGTCGGGGTTGATGACCTCGGTGCGCAGGCGGGTGATGCAGCCTTCGACCTCTTCGATGTTCTCGATGCCGCCGAGCCCGGCGACGATCTTCTCAGCCTTGGTGGCCATGTGTATCTCCCTGAGTGATGCGAAGAGTGCGGTCCGCGGTGTCACGGTAACGCACGGTTGGCCCATCTACGCGAGCGCGTGACCGGTCCCTGCCGAATGATGACGATCAGCGGCAGCCTGCCCACAACTGGTCTACACCAGTGTGCACGGAAGTGGTACGGCAGCCAAAAAAACAGGCCGGTGACGGAGGATGCCGATGAGCGCGAGCAGCGCCGCAGCAGTGCCGCGGCAGAAGTGGTGGAACGGCCTGTTCCAGGGTCTGCAGAAGATGGGGCGCAGCCTCCAGCTGCCGATCGCGGTCCTGCCCGCGGCCGGCATCCTCAACCGGCTCGGGCAGCCGGACGTGTTCGGGGACGAGGGTCTGGGCTGGACGGACGTCGCGAAGGTGATCGCGGCGGCGGGCGGCGCCCTGCTCAACGCCGATCTCGGGCTGCCGCTGCTGTTCTGCGTGGGTGTCGCGATCGGCATGGCGAAGAAGGCGGACGGGTCGACGGCGCTGGCGGCGGTGGTCGGCTTCCTGGTGTACCGGAGCGTGCTGCGGGTGTTCCCGACGCCGTGCCCGGTGGGGACGGTGGACATCGGGGGCGGCTGCCTGGGGCAGGACGACACCTTCGCGGAGTACACGTTCCAGAATCCGGGGGTGTTCGGCGGGATCGTGATGGGGCTGCTGTCGGCGTGGTTCTGGCAGCGCTACCACCGGGTGAAGCTGGTGGACTGGCTGGGCTTCTTCAACGGCCGGCGGCTGGTGCCGATCATCATGGCCTTCGTGGGCATCGTGTTCGCGGTGGTGTGCCTGTGGGTGTGGCCGCCGGTGGGTGACGCGCTGGAGAGCTTCTCGGACTGGCTGGTGGGGCTCGGCTCGTGGGGTGCGGGGATCTTCGGGATCGCGAACCGTGCGCTGCTGGTGATCGGCCTGCACCAGTTCCTGAACGTGCCGGTGTGGTTCCAGTTCGGCAGTTATACGAAGCCGGACGGGGAGGTGGTGCACGGTGACATCAACATGTTCCTCAGCGGGGACCCGGACGCGGGGCAGTTCCTCTCCGGTTTCTTCCCGATCATGATGTTCGCCCTCCCGGCGGCGGCGCTGGCGATCACGCACTGCGCGAAGCCGCAGCGGCGCAAGGAGGTGGGCGGGCTGATGCTGTCGGTGGCGCTGACCTCGTTCGTCACGGGGATCACGGAGCCGCTGGAGTACTCCTTCCTCTTCGTGGCCCCGGCCCTGTACGTGATCCACGCGATCCTGACGGGTGTGTCGATGGCGGTGACGTGGGCGCTGGGCGTGCACGACGGTTTCAGCTTCTCGGCGGGGCTGATCGACTACGTCATCAACTGGGGGCTGGCGACGAAGCCGTGGCTGATCATCCCGATCGGCCTGGGTTTCGCCGCCGTCTACTACGCGGTGTTCCGGTTCGCGATCACGAAGTTCGACATTCCGACGCCCGGCCGGGAGTCCGACGAGGAGATCGCGGCGATGGAGGCGGAGAACACCAAGGCGTGACAGGGCGCAACGCACGCCCCGGGCAGGGGCGTTAGGCCCGCTCCGTGCGGGGCGTCAGGCCCGGCCCGCACAGGCCCCCGGATCCCGGATCCGGGGGCCTGCGGCATGGCCGGAAGGGGGGTGGGCCGGGGCGGTCCGGGAACCATCCGGCGGTGTGGCGTAGACCACAGGAAAACGAAGGTTCCTTATCTAACCCTCACCGTGTTACAACTGGTCTACACCACGATTGGTGTAGACCACGCGGGCCCGTTCGTGCCCCGCGTACCCCCATTTCTGAGACGTCGCCGTCCCCCGTTTCCCTCTGGCGTCGCCTTGCCCACTGGAGGAAGTTGTGTCCACGGCTACCGCCCCCGCGGCGGAGAAGAAGAAGGGCGCTGGCGTGATGGCCGTCATGCAGCGCATCGGCCGGAGCCTCATGCTCCCCGTTGCCGTGCTGCCCGCCGGCGCGCTCCTGCTCCGCCTGGGCGCGGACGACATGCTCGGCGACAAGGACGTCTTCCCGACGTTCGTCCTCAAGATCGCCGGTTACATGGCCGCCGGTGGTGGCGCGATCCTCGACAACATGGCGCTGCTGTTCGCCGTCGGCATCGCGATCGGCTTCGCCAAGAAGTCGGACGGCTCCACCGCCCTCGCCGCGGTCACCGGCTACCTGGTCTTCCAGAAGGTGCTCGCCACCTTCACCGACAGCAACCTGCCCCAGGTGGCCAAGGTCGTCGGCGGCAAGATCGTCATGGTGGACGCGCCGGTCAACGCGGGCGTGCTCGGCGGTGTCGTGATGGGCATCATCGCCGCGCTGCTCTACCAGAAGTTCTACCGGACCAAGCTGCCGGACTGGGCGGGCTTCTTCGGCGGCCGCCGCCTCGTCCCGATCCTCTCCGCGCTCGCGGGCCTGGTCACGGGCATCGTCTTCGGTCTCATCTGGCCCGTCCTCGGCACGGGTCTGCACAACTTCGGTGAGTGGCTGACCGGCTCGGGCGCCGTCGGCGCGGGCATCTTCGGTGTCGCCAACCGTGCGCTCATCCCGATCGGCATGCACCACCTGCTGAACTCCTTCCCGTGGTTCCAGGCCGGTTCGTACGACACCGCCACCGGCGCCGTCCACGGCGACATCGCCCGCTTCCTCGCCGGCGACCCGACCGCCGGACAGTTCATGACCGGCTTCTTCCCGATCATGATGTTCGCCCTCCCGGCGGCCTGCCTCGCGATCGTGCACTGCGCCCGCCCCGAGCGCCGCAAGGTCGTCGGCGGCATGATGTTCTCCCTCGCGCTCACCTCCTTCGTCACCGGTGTGACCGAGCCGATCGAGTTCACCTTCATGTTCATCGCCCCGGTGCTGTACGCGATCCACGCGGTGCTGACCGGTATCTCCATGGCGCTGACCTGGGCCCTGGGCATGCGCGACGGCTTCGGCTTCTCCGCCGGTCTCGTCGACTTCCTGCTGAACCTGGGCATCGCGGAGAAGCCGTGGATGCTGGCCCTGGTGGGCCTGTGCTTCGCGGCGCTCTACTACGCGATCTTCCGCTTCGCCATCATCAAGTGGAACCTCCCCACCCCGGGCCGCGAGTCCGACGAGGAGCTGGCGGAGCTGCAGAAGGCCGAGGCCAAGTAAGCAGCCCGCGTACGACGGAGCCCCCGCTCTCCCGGAAGGGAGGGCGGGGGCTTTTCCGTACGGGCGAAGGACGGGGTGGTCAGGCGCTGCCCGGGCGCTGCCCGGCTGCTGCTCAGACCTCGTAGACCGCGCCCGCGTACGCCAGGTCCACCGGGCCGTCGTAGACCGCGCGGGCGTCCGCCAGGTTCTGGGCGGGGTCCGTCCACGGCGGGATGTGGGTGAGGACGAGGCGGCCGACCGCGCCGTCGCGCGCGTACTCCCCGGCCTCGCGGCCGTTGAGGTGGAGGTCCGGGATGTCCTCCTTGCCGTGCGTGAAGGACGCCTCGCAGAGGAAGAGGTCGGTGCCCTCGGCGAGGGTGCCCAGCTCGGGGCAGGTGCCGGTGTCGCCGGAGTAGGTGAGCGAGCGGCCGCCGTGCTCGACGCGGATGCCGTACGACTCCACGGGGTGGGCCACGCGCTCGGTGCGGACCTGGAAGGGGCCGATCTCGAAGGTGCCGGATTTCAGGGTGCGGAAGTCGAAGACCTCGCTCATCGAGCGCTCGTCGGGGACGTCGTCGTAGGCCGTGGTCAGGCGCTTCTCGGTGCCCTCGGGGCCGAAGACGGGGATCGTGCCGCAGCGGCCGCCCTCGTGGCGGTAGAAGCGGGCGACGAAGTACGCGCACATGTCGATGCAGTGGTCGGCGTGCAGATGGCTCAGGAAGATCGCGTCGAGGTCGTAGAGGCCGCAGTGGCGCTGGAGGTCCCCGAGGGCTCCGTTGCCCATGTCGAGGAGCAGCCGG
The DNA here is from genome assembly GCF_040644195.1 of Streptomyces sp. NPDC047014. NCBI lineage: Bacteria > Bacillati > Actinomycetota > Actinomycetes > Kitasatosporales > Streptomycetaceae > Streptomyces > Streptomyces sp. NPDC047014. The sequence continues at coordinate 29,897 of NZ_JBEYVX010000072.1, forward strand.
AAGCCGTCGGCCTCGACGAGGTAGCTCGAACAGGCCGATTCCGCGGACGGGAACGACCCCGAACAGCCGACGACGGTGAGCTTCATGGAGCGTGAACCTCCGTGGACGGTCCGTGGACGGAATGCGGGCCGTGCGTGCGTCGAGCGTAAGGCGCGAAACGTCCGGTCGCTCCTCCGCGGCAGGCCGTTGTGGGGGGAATCACCTGCGCTGTCACCCGGGGGAGCGACGGGGGGCACGGGCGTTGCCGTGGCGGGGGGGTTGCGCGCGAGTACCGGGCTACGCGCTGCGGGGCTACGGTCGGACCATGGACACGTCCTGGTGGCCCGCGGTGGTCGCGGTCGTGGCCGTGGCGGTGGTGGTGCTCGTCGCGGACGGGGGCCGAGTTCGGCAATGGCCGCGAGGTCACCTCGCCCTTCCCGCGGATCCCCTTCCGCGAGTCGATGCTCAAGTACGGCAACGACAAGC
>NZ_JBEYVX010000073.1:0-30209 GCF_040644195.1 Streptomyces sp. NPDC047014
GCGTAGTCCACGGGGCCCTCGAAGCCGAAGAGGCCGTAGACGACGTGGGTGATCTGCTCGTACAGGCTCGGGTCGCCGACGACCTTGCCCGGGTGGACGTTGACGATGACCAGGCCGAGCGCGATGGAGCCGGCGCTCATCAGGACGAAGTTCGCCAGCGCCTTCCAGCGGCTGCGCGGGTCGGGCAGCGCCTTGAACTCGCCCTGGTGGCGCAGCAGCAGCGCGAAGAGCAGCGCCGCGATGACCACACCGGGGATCGAGTGCCGGTACAGGAACTGCGCCGCGGCCCCCGCCGGCAGCAGGACGACCGCCGCCCGCCAGGCCCGGCGCTTGCGGCGCTTGAGGCCGTGCGCGAGCAGCAGGAGCAGCACGCCCGCGCTGATGGCGAGGGCGGCCGCGAAGGGGCCGAAGACCGGAAGCACCTCGGCCACCGCGTGGATCCGGCTGTGCCGGAAGCGCGGGAAGACACCCGCCGCGATGTCCAGAAGGCCGACGATCATGACGGCCGTACCTACCAGGCCGGGCACCGACTCCGGCTGTGGACCTCGGAGGATTCGGCGGACCCTGCTCGGAACCTGTCCCGACTTATCGCCATCTATCCTGCTAGACATCGCTTCCCGTTGCTCCGCGAGAGATCATGTGGCCGAAGGCCGCGACAGCCTCCGGTGTGTGGTGCGTCCCTTAGGACGACATCGACGTGAAGCGGGTTCACTCTTCCGTCGGAAATTTCCAGTCCTGCCATCAGAAAGTCGACTGACTGCTCATGGGTCTCACCAGTAATACGGTTCTGGCGCTGGCCGTCCTCGCCGGTGTGCTGCTCTTCGCGGCCACGGTGTGGTTCTGGCCGAAGCTGTCGGGCCGCACCTGGCGCGCGTTCACCGGCCGGATCGGACTCCTGCTGGCGACGCAGCTGGCGCTCTTCTCCGCTGTGGGGCTCGCGGCCAACAAGTCCTTCCTGTTCTACGGGTCCTGGGCCGACCTGTTCGGCCAGGAGACCTCCATGGGCAAGGTCGTCGACCACTCGATGAGCAGCAAGGACATCAAGGTCGTCGACAAGCAGAAGCTGGACGTGCCCGGCGGTGCCAAGCCCCAGGTGGGCGGTCAGATCCTGAAGGTTGCCATATCGGGGCAGAAGTCGAAGATAACGAGCCCCGGCTACGTGTGGCTCCCGCCGGAGTACTTCCAGCCGCAGCACAAGGACGAGAACTTCCCCGCGTCCATCGTCCTGACGGGCTACCCGGGCACGGCCGAGAACCTGATCAAGGGGCTCGACTACCCCATGAAGGCGTTCAGCCTGACCAAGGCGGGCAAGATGAAGCCGATGATCCTGGTCATGCTCCGGCCGACCGTCGCGCCGCCGCGTGACACCGAGTGCGTGGACATCCCGGACGGGCCGCAGACCGAGACCTTCTTCGGCGTGGACCTCCCGCAGGCCATCACCGACACCTTCCGGGTGGGCAAGAAGCCCGAGAACATGGGCTTCATCGGCAACTCCACGGGCGGCTACTGCGCCCTCAAGATCGCCACGCACTACCCGCAGACCTTCGGCGCCGCCGCGGGCCTGTCCGCGTACTACGACGCCCCGGACGACCCGACGACCGGTGACCTCTTCCACGGGGACGACAAGCTCAGGAAGCGCGCGGACGTGCTGCACAGCATCGCGAACAAGAAGCCGAGCGGTACGTCCTTCCTCGTCACCAGCAGCGAGAAGGGCGAGCCGAACCTCGCCGACACCCGCAAGTTCGTCAAGAAGGTGCAGGGCCCGGACCGGGTCTCGTCGATCATCCTCGACAGCGGTGGCCACAACTTCAACACCTGGCGGCGCGAGATCCCGCCGATGCTGATGTGGATGAGCGGACGCATCCAGGCTTGACGGCGCGGAACGACGGCAGGAGTGGGGCCCGACCGAGGTCGGGCCCCTTTTTCACGCCGCCGGCGGCTCCGCGCGCCGCAGTGCCCGGTGGACGCCCTGCGGGGTGAGTACGCCGGCCAGCGCGCCGGTGTCCGGATCCGTGACCCCGATCCGCCCCGAGTCCTCCTGGAGCAGCGCCGCCAGCGCCTCGCGCAGTGACGCGCCCAGCTCCACGGAGGCCCCCGGTGCCCGCTCCTCCCCGGCCGGCTCCAGGTCGGCTTCGGCGACCGAAGTGACCGCCAGCCGCTTCAGACCCCGGTCGGCGCCGACGAAGGAGGCCACGTACGGGGTGGCGGGCGCGCCGAGCACCGCCGCCGGGCGGGCGAACTGCTCGATGGTGCCCGTGCCGTAGACGGCGATGCGGTCGCCGAGCCGTATGGCCTCCTCCAGGTCGTGCGTGACCAGCAGGATCGTCTTGCGCACGGTGCGCTGGAGGGTCAGGAACTCGTTCTGCAGCCGCTCGCGCACCACCGGGTCCACCGCCCCGAACGGCTCGTCCATCAGCAGCACCGGCGGATCCGCGGCCAGGGCGCGGGCCACGCCCACGCGCTGGCGCTGGCCGCCCGACAGCTGCTGCGGGTAGCGGCTCCCGTACACGGAGGGGTCCAGGCCGACCAGCTCGAGCAGTTCTGCGGCGCGGGCGCGGGCCGCGGCCTTCGGGGTGCCGACCAGCTGCGGCACGGTCGCGGTGTTCTCCAGGACCGTGCGGTGCGGGAACAGCCCGACCTGCTGGATGACGTAGCCGATGCGGCGGCGCAGCGCGACGGGGTCGGCGTCCGCGATGTCCTCGCCGTTCACCAGGATCCGGCCCGCGGTGGGGTCGATCAGCCGGTTGACCATCTTCATGGTGGTCGTCTTGCCGCAGCCGGACGGCCCGACGAGCGTGACCAGCTCGCCCTCCGCCACCTCGAAGGACAGGTCCTCGACGGCCGTCGTCCCGTCGGGGTAGCGCTTGGTCACATGCTCGAATCGGATCATCCGTCCATCCTTCCCTACCGGTGCCGTCCGCATGTGAAGGCAGTGTTGCCCGCGTGCGAAGGAATCCGGCCATCGGGAGTGAAGGGGGTTAGGGTCGTTTCAGGCGGTGCCATCGGGCATACGTACGTTTCGGGACGACGGTGGGGGGTGAGGGGCATGTCCGGGCAGAGCTGCCTGGTGGCGAACGACTGGATCTGCTGGGAGTACGTCACCTCCCGCTCGGCGGAGCTCAGCGACGCCACCCTCGAACATGTGTGGATCACCGGCGCGTCCGTGCTGATCGGCCTCGTCGTCGCCCTGCCGCTGGCCCTGCTCGCGCGCCGCGGCCGTCGCTGGGCCGCGCCCGTGCTCACCTTCACCACCCTGCTCTACACGGTCCCCTCGCTCGCCATGTTCTCCCTGCTGCTGCCCTTCTTCGGGCTGTCGGCGGCCCTCGTGGTGACCGGGCTCGTGCTGTACTCGCTGACCATCCTGGTCCGCAACGCGCTGGCCGGCCTGGAGGCCGTTCCCGAGGAGGTACGGGAGGCCGCGCGCGGCCTCGGCTACGGGCCGGGCCGGATGCTGTGGCAGGTCGAACTGCCGCTGGCGCTGCCCGCGCTGCTCGCGGGGGTGCGGATCGCGACCGTCTCGACCGTGGCGCTGACCACCGTAGGCTCGATCGTGGGCAAGGGCGGCCTCGGCAACCTGATCGCCCCGGCCGTGAACAGCTCCTTCAAGGCCCAGGTGTTCACCGCCTCGGTGCTCTGCGTCCTGCTCGCGCTCGCCGCCGACCTGCTGCTGCTCGGCGTGCAGCGGCTGCTCACCCCGTGGACCCGGGCCGGAGCCCGGCCCGCGGCTTCCGGGAAGGGGGCCTGAGGCCGTGGGCGTACTGGGAGGAGCCTGGGACTGGCTCGCGGACGGGGCCAACTGGGCCGGGGAGAGCGGGGTCTGGCACCGGCTCGGCGAGCACGTGTACGTCAGCGGGATCGCCCTCGCGATCGCCTGCGCGGTGGCGCTGCCCGTCGGCCTGTACCTCGGCCACCTCGGCCGCGGCGGCACCCTCGCCGTCAACATCTCCAACGTCGGCCGGGCCGTGCCCGTCTTCGCGGTGCTGGCGCTGTTCATGGTCTCCCCGCTGCGCAACGCGGGCTATCTGCCGACCGTTGCCGCGCTGGTGCTGTTCGCCGTACCGCCGCTGCTGACCAACGCGTACGTCGGGATGCGGGAGGTGGACCGCGCCGTGGTGGAGGCGGCCCGGGGCATGGGCATGTCCGGCGGGCAGCTCTTCTGGCGGGTCGAGCTGCCGCTCGCCCGCGGGCTGGTGATGACGGGGCTGCGCTCGGGCGCGGTGCAGGTCGTCGCCACGGCCACGATCGCCGCGATGGTCGGCCAGGGCGGTCTGGGCCGGATCATCACCGCGGGCTTCAACACGTACAACACCCCGCAGGTCGTCGCCGGGGCCCTGCTGGTGGCCGCGCTGGCCCTGCTGGTCGAGGGCGCCCTGGTGGCGGCGGACCGGCTCCTGCCCCGCCCGGCCGCGGACCACTGACCGCGTGCGGTTCCCCTCCCTGTTCCTCTCCGCTTCCTCCTGTTCCTCCTCTTCCTCATCTCCCGATCGGAGTCCCTCCATGACCAAGACCACGCGCGTCCTCGGCGCGTCCCTGGGCGCCCTGGCCCTGACGGTGTCGCTGGCCGCGTGCGGGGGTGACAGCCTGGAGAAGAGCAAGGACGGCGCCTCCTCCGGCGGCACCTCCGCGGAACCGGGCTCGGGCGAGAAGGGCAGCCTGGTGATCGGGGCGGCCGGCTTCACCGAGTCGAACATCCTGGCCGAGCTGTACGCGCAGGTCCTCAAGGACGCGGGCTACGGCACCTCGGTCAAGACGGTCAACAACCGCGAGCTGTACGAGCCGTCGCTGGAGAAGGGCGAGATCGACATCGTCCCGGAGTACGCGGCCACGCTCGCGGAGTTCCTGAACGCCAAGGTGAACGGCCCGAAGGCGCCCGAGGAGAAGCCGGTGGCGTCGAGCGACATCGCGGCGACGTACGCGGGCCTGGAGAAGCTGGCGACCCCGCTGGGCCTCAAGGCCCTGCCGGCGGGCCAGGCGGTGGACCAGAACGCCTTCGCGGTGACGAAGGAGTTCGCCCAGAAGAACAACCTCAAGACCCTCTCCGACCTGGGCAAGTCCGGGCTCAAGGTGAAGATCGCGGCGGGCGACGAATGCTCCGTCCGCCCCTTCTGCGCCCCGGGGCTGACCGCGACGTACGGAATCCAGGTCTCCGGCGTCGACCCGAAGGGCGTCGGCACCCCGCAGGCCAAGCAGGCGGTGAAGGACGGCGTCGACCAGCTGGTCCTCACCACCACCACGGACGCCACCCTCGACACCTTCGGCCTGGTCCTGCTGGAGGACGACAAGAAGCTCCAGAACGCCGACAACGTCCTCCCGGTGGTCAACGCCAAGGACGCGGGCGCCCCGGAGATCGCGGCGGCCCTGGACCGCCTGACGAAGGCCCTCACGACGGCCGACCTGGTCGACCTCAACCGCAAGGTCGACGCGGAACGCGCCAAGCCGTCGGACGCGGCGAAGGCATACCTGGAGTCGAAGGGCCTCGTGAAGAAGTAGGCGGACGCCGGTGCACGGGGCGGGTCAGGGCGCGTAGGGGCCGTTCTGCGCGCTGCCCGCCCACACCGTCTGGCTGTCCGGTGTGACGGTCATACCGAAGTCCCACAGCGGCGGGGCGCCCCGCGCCTCCCAGTGCCGCAGGCCCGCGCCGGCTTCGGCGAGGAGGCGCCGGGGGCCGCCCTCGTACGCGGTGGTGGCGCCGGTGGCGTCTACGACGGCCTCGGCCCAGGAGCGCTCCCCGTCGTGCAGGCGGACGGTGAGGTCCGTCCCGGCTGCGGTGGTGGTGATGCGGATGCCGGGGTGGGAGACGCGCAGGGCGAAGAGCGGGTGCGCGTCCGCGAGGGCGCGCAGGTCCCACTCGGCCCGGACCGCCCGGCCCGGCCCGCCGCCGCGGACGGCGTGGAACGCACGGCCCTGTGCGGTGCCGCGGCTGGGCATGAACAGCCCGAGGCCCTGGACCCAGCCCTCGGCCGACCGCCGGTCGGGGGCGACGGTGAGCGCGATATGTCCCAGCCGGCCCCAGGGCGTGACGAGGCGGCCGCCCGGTGCCGTCTGCTCGATCCAGGCCCAGGGGATCCGCTCCACGGCGTACGTGGCGATGACCCGGTCGAAGGGCGCGCAGCCGGGGCGCAGCGCCGTACCGGCGTCTCCCACGTGCACGGTGACGTCGAGCCCGGCCGCGGCCAGGCGCCGGCCGGCGGCCGCGGCGAGCCCGGCGTCCACCTCGACGCTGGTCACCAGCCCGCCGCCCGCGCGGGCGGCGAGCAGGGCGGCGTTCCAGCCCGCCCCGGTGCCGCACTCCAGGACCCGGTGGCCGGGCTCCAGCACCAGGGAATCGAGCATGTCGGCGACGACGGCGACGCAGGACAGGCTGGAACTGGGCAGACCGTCGAGGACCTGGATGACCGTGGAATCCTCGGGCCCCGCATAGACGAGCCCGGCCCACGCGTCCTGATCGCGCGCCCGGTCGACAGGCACATAGGCGTCATGCCCGTTCCACCTCCACAGCCGGTCAGGCGCGAACCGATGACGGGGCACTTCCTCCAGGACCACGCGCCGCACCCACGGCGAGTCCGCCGGCCACAGCCCCCGGCCGTCCATGAGCTCCGCGAACTCCCGCCGCCGGTCATCGAGATCCATCACGCCCCCTACTTCCTCCGCTTACCGGACCCGCCCCCCGGCGCGGACACCTGCCCGTCACTGTTCCCCGGCGGCGGGGTGCCACCGGAGAGCGGCGGCTCCGGCTTCGCATGACTCCCGCCCCCACTGCCGCCGCTGTTCCCGCCCTTGTCCTTCGACATGGTGTTCTCCCTTCGGCCTGATCCGCACGGCGCATGCGGGTTGCTCACCCGCCAGCGCCCATGACCACGACACCACGCCCGCTCCCGCCGCGGAGCCGGATTCCCCGACCGTGGATCCGCCATGCAGGATCCGCATACGGAGTGTGTCCGCCCGCTCACGGGGCTTAGGGTGGCCCGGAAGACCTCTGGGCTGACCATCGGAGGGCGTGCGGTGAGCACCGATCCGCAGCTGTGGACCACCCGTCACGTACTGGCTCTGGCCGAAGGCCGGCGGGCCGGCGGACTGGTCCGGGTCGGCAGAGAAGCCCTCGGCTGGCGCCAGGCCGACCTGGGCAGGCGACTGCTCTGCTCCCAGTCGGCCGTCTCCCGGCTCGAACAGGGCCGCCATCCCGACCTCCGCCTGCTGCGCCGCGCGGCCACCGAGGTAGGTGTGCCGGTCGAACTCCTGGCGATCTCCTTAGGGTTGCGGACCACCCCCTCTAGAGTTGCCGAGGATCCGTCGTCCGCCCAGGAGGCTCCGATGCGCCGTCGTTCCCTGATCGCCGCGGCCGCGCTGGCCGCACCCGTCGGCCTCATCGCCTCCCTGGACACCGCGCTCGCATCGCCCCCGGACCCCACCGGCGCACCCCCGCACACCCTCGACGCCCGCCTCGCGGCTGCCCGCGCGCAGTTCGACGGCGCCGCCCATACGGCGCTCCTGCGGAGCCTGCCGGGGCTGCTCGCGGATGCCCATCACGCCGCCACCGCCAGCCGCCAGGAGAACGACTTCGCCCGCCTGTCCGCCGCCTACACCCTCGCCTCCCAGGCCCTGAACAAGCTCGGCCACTACAAGCAGTCGCGGCTGACCGCCGACCGGGCCGCCTTGTACGGGGACGTGTCCGGGTCCCCGCTCGCCGCGGCCGCAGCCGCCCGTGAACTGGCGGCGGTCCTGCGCCACCAGGGGCAGGAGGCGGAGGCCCAGCGGCACATCGAGGCCGCCGCCGCCCGCGTGGAGGGCACCGGCCTGGCCACCGGCGGCCAAGCCGCCGCCTTCGCGCAGATGCTGTGCAGCAGCGCCTACACCGCCGCCGTCGCCCAGGACCGCGACCGGGCCCTGACACTCATCAAGGAGGCGGCGCGCGCAGCCCGCGGCCTGCCCGCCGTCGCACCCGCCGGCCGCCTGTTCCCCCTCACCCCCGCGGCGGTGGACCTCTACGCCGTCGGCGTCCACCGGGCCCTGGGCGATGCGGGTACGGCCCTGGAGGCCGGCCGCAACCTGCACGCCGACCAGTTTCCGACCATCGAACGCAAGGGCCGCATGCACACCGACCTCGCGCGCGCCTGGTGGCAGCGGGGCAGGCCCGAGCAGACCGTCACCGCACTCCTGGCCGCCGCCCGGCTGTCCCCGGGCGAGGTCCGGGACCGCCCCGTCGTCCGGGAGATCGTGGACGATCTCCACCGCAAGCATCCGCACATGGGCGGAGTCCGTGCGCTCGTCGCCGCCACCTCGTCGGCATCCCGTCCTGACGTTTCGCCAGGGATGCTGGCGTCAATGGGCGGAACGGTGGGGTAACTGACCGGGAACAGATTGGCGGGTGGGTATCCCGTGGGGGGCCGGGGGGCTGTAAATTTCTGGCCATGCCTCGTGGACGCCACCGCAATCCCGAACCTCTGCACCGGCTGCTCACGCCGACGGCCGTCGCCGGTGTGTCCGTCGCGAGCGCCGCTGCCGCCTGGCTGCTCGCGGGAGCCGGAGACGGCACCGCGCTCCGACTGCTCGTGGCGCTCGCCGCGGCCGCCGGGGTGACCGGGGCCGTCGTGATGCGGGCCTGGGACCGGGCGGCGGGCCGCCGGGTCGCGGAGCTGGCGCGGGAGCGGACCAAGGACGAATGGCGGACGGACGAGCGGATAGCCGAGCTCGAATCCGACCTGGAGGAGGCCCGCGTACTGCGCGGCCGGCTCGACGCCAAGCTGCGGGCCAAGCGGGTCGAACTGGCGGGCCTGCGCGGGGAGCACGCCGCGCTGCTGCGCCGGTACGCGACGGCCGAGACCGAGCGGGCCAGTGCCCTGGAGGGGCGCCGGCTGCTGGCCATCGAGGCGTCGTCCGCCGCCCCGGCGGCCGCGCCGAAGCAGCTTCCGGCCGTCTCCGAGGAGCGCACCTCGGCGGGCGCTCCCACCGCCGTCGGCTACGCCCGGGCGCACGCGGCCATGACCGCGCTGGCGCGCAAGGCGCGCGAGCGGGAGCTCCCGGCGGCGCCGCGGGCGCGTGAACTGGCCGCCCCCGCGCCCGCGTCCGCCCCTACGGTGCCCGCGCGGCGGCCCGCCTCGGCGGTGGCCCCGTACGCGGCCCAGCGGCGTACGGCCTCCCGTGTCGAGGGCGGCTTCGACTTCTTCGGTACGAAGAACGCGGCGCAGGCCCGCGCGGCCATCGAGGCGGTCCAGAACGAGGACCTGGCCGATGTGGTCGGGGCGGAGGCCCTTGCCGTGCACAAGGCCGAGGCCGCGCAGGAGAGCGTGGCGGAGGGCGCGGACCCGGAGTTCAAGCCGGCCACGGACGAGACGCGTGCGGTGGGCCAGGTCATCGACCTGACCGAGCACGACGAGACCGAGCCGATCGATGTGGTCCGGCTGCGGACCGCTATTTCGTAGCGTCGTCCCAGGCCACCAGGCGGGCCAGGTGGCGGCCCGCGAGCAGGAGCGGGGTGCGGCTCCGGGTGACCTGTGAGGTCATCTCCGCGCCCTCCAGAGTGTTGATCACGGTGACCGCGAGGTCCCGCGCCTCCTCCTCCGGCCGGCCGGAGGCGAGCAGCTTGGCGGCGACCAGCTCCTGCCAGTGCGCGAAGGCCCGCGCGCATGCCTCCTGCACATCGGGCAGCCGGCCGACGGTCTCCAGGGCCGTGGCCGTCACCGGGCAGCCGTCGCGCCAGCCGGAGGTCTCCAGGGCCTCGGCGAGCAGGTCTGTGAGCGCCTCGATCGCCCGCGCCGGGTCCGGGTGGGCGGAAAGGCCCGTGCGGAGCAGGGCGGCGAACTCCTCGTCGCCGAAGTGGATGGCGGCGACCGCCAGTTCCTGCTTGCCGCCCGGGAAGAAGTGGTAGAGCGAGCCGAGGGTGGCTCCGGCCTCGCGGACCAGCTGCTTCACCGGGGTGTTCTCGTAGCCGCCGTGCTGCATGAGGCGTGAGGCGGTGCGGACCAGCCGCTCGCGTGTGCCGAGTTCGGTGGGTGCCGTGCTGTCCGCTGCTGTCGCTGCCATGGGGGGATCGTACCCGGGGAATTGGATAGAGCGCTCGTTCTAGTGCCGTGCTACGGTCGTTCCGACGCTGGATAGAGCGTTCGTTCTAGAACCGATTGCTTCCGATCTCTGGGGGAGAGCTCCGTGAACAGCACCAAGGTCACCGTTGTCGGTCTCGGTCCGATGGGCCTGGCCATGGCCGCCGCCTATCTCGACGCCGGGTACGAGGTCACCGTCTGGAACCGCAGCGCCGGCAAGGACGCCGGCCTCGTCGCCCGGGGCGCGCACCGCGCGCCGGACATCGCCGCGGCCGTCGCCGCGAGCCCGCTCGTCGTGCTCAGCCTGATCGACGTCGAGGCGATGTACGGGGTGCTCGGCGGCACCGATCTCACCGGCCGCGTACTCGCCAACCTGTCCTCCGACCTCCCGGACAAGGCCCGCGCGGCCGCGCGGTGGGCGGAGGAGCGCGGGGCGGCGTACCTCACCGGCGGCGTGAACGTGCCGCCCGCCGGGATCGGGCAGGAGGGCTCCTCGGTCTTCGTCAGCGGCCCTCGGGAGGTGTACGAGGAGCACCGCGCCGCCCTCGACCTGCTCGCGGCCACCGACTACCGCGGGGCCGACCCCGGCTACGCGCAGCTCTACTACCAGCTGAACATGACCCTCTTCTGGACCGCCTACACGGGCTGGTACCAGGCGGTCGCCGTGGCCCGCGCCAACGGACTCTCGGCGGCGGACATCCTGCCGTACGCCGGCTACACGGCCGACACCCTGCGCGGCTTCTACGAGGAGAGCGCGCCGCTCGTCGACGCGGAGGACCACAGCGGGGACGACCAGCGGCTGACCATGTGCGCCGCGAGCGTCGAGCACATCCTGCACACCGCCGCAGACTCGGGCGTGGACACGTCGATCCTGGCCGCGCACGCCGAGCTGTACCGGCGCGGGGTCGAGGCGGGCTTCGGCGCGGACAGCAGCTCGCGGCTGATCGGCCTGCTGGGCGGCGGCCGGGCGGCCTGAGGTTCAGGGGCGCGCCGCCCCCTCAGAACAGCGGCAGCTGCCCCGGGATCTCGGACAGCACGAAGCCGTCCAGCGTCGGCGCGGAGGCGCCGAGCACCACCCGCGCCCGGGAGCCGGGGCAGGACACCAGGTCGCCGCGGGCGGCGGGCGGATCGTGGCGGGCGATGCGGCCCGCGGTGACGGCGCAGTCGCGTCCGCAGGAGGGGCAGGCCCGGCGGGGGGAGTGGGACATGCGCCCCAGTCTGCCCTGCCGCGCCGACAATCAGCCCCGAACCGCCCCCGCCTCCGCGTCTGCCCCCGGCTCGGGCATCCGCGCCGCCCGCCCCGCCGTACGACTCTCGCCGCCCCGCCCCTACTTGTCGATGTCCCCGACCACGAAGAACAGCGAGCCCAGGATCGACACCATGTCCGCGACCAGCTGCCCCGGCAGCAGCACGGCCAGCGCCTGGATGTTGTTGTAGGAGGCGCTGCGCAGTTTCAGCCGGTACGGGGTCTTCTCGCCCTTCGAGACGAGGTAGTAGCCGTTGATCCCCAGCGGGTTCTCGGTCCAGGCGTACGTGTGCCCCTCGGGCGCCTTGAGCACCTTGGGCAGCCGCTGGTTCACCGGACCGGGCGGCAGCGCCTCCATCCGGTCCAGGCAGGCCACCGCCAGCTCCAGGGCGTTGTGGGTCTGCTCCAGCAGGCATTCGAAGCGGGCCAGGCAGTCGCCCTCGGTTCGGGTGACCACCTTGAGCACGTCCTGGAGCTCGCCGTAGGCCAGGTACGGCTCGTCGCGGCGCAGGTCGAAGTCGACGCCGGAGGCGCGGGCGATCGGGCCGGAGACCCCGTAGGCGTGCACGGCCTCCGCCGGGAGCACGCCGACGCCGCGCGTGCGACCGCGGAAGATCTCGTTCCCGTGCACGAGCTTGTCGTAGACGTCCATGCGGGTACGGACATCCGCGATCGCGGCGCGCGCCCGCCCGAGCCAGCCCGCCGGCAGGTCCTCCTTGAGGCCGCCGACCCGGTTGAACATGTAGTGCATGCGGCCGCCGGAGATCTCCTCCATGACCGCCTGGAGCTCCTCGCGCTCGCGGAACGCGTGGAAGATCGGGGTGATGCCGCCCAGTTCGAGCGGGTACGAGCCGAGGAACATCAGGTGGTTCAGCACCCGGTTCAGCTCGGCCAGCAGCGTGCGCATCCACACGGCCCGCTCGGGGACCTCCATGCCGAGCATCCGCTCGACGGCCATGACCACGCCCAGCTCGTTCGAGAACGCGGACAGCCAGTCGTGGCGGTTCGCGAGCATCACGATCTGCCGGTAGTCGCGGGCCTCGAACAGTTTCTCCGCGCCGCGGTGCATGTACCCGACCACCGGCTCGGCGCTGGCGATCCGCTCGCCGTCCAGCACCAGGCGCAGGCGCAGCACGCCGTGCGTGGAGGGGTGCTGGGGGCCGATGTTGAGCACCATGTCGGTGCTCTCCGCCGCTCCGCCGATACCGACCGTGGTCTCCGTCATGCGGGCATTGTCTCAGCCCTAGGGTGGGGGGATGGATACGGGGACGAAGGGTGGGACGGGGGCTCCGGAGTGGGTGGGGCTGCCCGGGGGCCTGCTGACCATGCGGCGGACGCTGCTGGCGGTCTGGGCGGGTCTGCTGACGGTCGCGACGGGGCTGCTGCTCGGTCTGCTCGCGGGTCCGGCGTGGGCGGCCGTGGCCGCGGTCTGGCCGGCGGTGCTGGTGTGGGGCTGGGTGCTGCTCGGACGCAACTGGCGCTCCTGGCGCTACGCCGAGCGCGCGGACGACCTGCTGATCAGCCGCGGGGTGCTGTGGCGGGAGCAGACGGTGGTGCCGTACGGGCGCATGCAGCTGGTCGAGGTCACCTCGGGCCCGGTGGAGCGGCGCTTCGGGCTGGCCTCGCTCCAGCTGCACACCGCGGCGGCGGCCACCGACGCGCGGATCCCGGGGCTGGCGCCGGCGGAGGCCGAGCGCCTGCGGGACCGGCTCACCGCCCTCGGCGAGGCAAGGTCGGCGGGGCTGTGACCGCGGACCCCGGCCACGACGGCGCCGCCGAGGCCCACGACCCGGCCGAGGAACGCGGCCCGGCGGCGGAACGCGACCCGGTTGCGGAAAACGGGCCGACCGAGGAGCGCGGCCCGGCCGATGAACGCGACCCGGCGGCGAAGCACGACCCGGCCCAGGAACACGACCCGGTGGCGAAGCGCGACCCGGCCGAGGCACCCGACCCGGTCGCGGAACCGGGCCCGACCTCCGGCGCCGAGCGTCGGCTGCACCCCTTCACCCCGCTGCGCCGCGCCTGGGTGCCGATCGCCGCGAGCATCGGCGTCCTCGCCCACCAGGGCGACCAGGCGGTGCGGTGGGTGGTGGACCTGTCGGCCCTGCTGCGCCTCGCGGCCCTCGCCGGCGTACTCGTGCTCTTCGGTGTGTACGGCTTCCTGAGCTGGTGGTTCACCCACTACTCCGTCACCGACACCGAGCTGCGCATCCGCACCGGCCTGCTCTTCCGCCGCACCGCCCACATCCGGCTCGACCGCCTCCAGGCCGTGGACGTGACCCGGCCCCTGCTGGCCCGGCTCACCGGCGTGGCCAGTCTGCGGCTCGACGTGATCGGCACCGAGGAGAAGGACCAGCTGGCCTTCCTCGGCGAGCAGGAGGCCGTCGCCCTGCGCGCCGAACTCCTCGCCCGCGCCGCCGGTTTCGCCCCCGAGGAGGCCGTCCGCCTCGGGGAGGCCCCGCAGCAGGAGCTGCTGCGCGTGGGGCCGGGCCAGCTCGTCGCCTCGCTGCTGCTGAGCCTCGGCGTCTGGGCGGCGCTGGCGGGCGGGCTCGTCGCGCCCGTGGTGGTGTGGTGGTTCAGCTCCAGCCCGTGGGCCGCTGTCGTCACCCTGCTGCCGATGCTCGGCGCGGTCTGGGCCGGTACCGCGGGCCGCTTCCTCACCGAGTACGACTGGCGGGTCGCGGACTCCCCGGACGGGCTCCGCCTGGACCACGGGCTGCTGGACCGCGCCCACGAGACCGTGCCGCCGGGGCGCGTGCAGACCGTACGGATCGTGGAGCCGCTGCTGTGGCGGCGGCGCGGGCTGGTCCGCGTGGAGCTGGCCGTGGCGGGCTCGAAGAACGACCTGCTGGTGCCGGTGGCCACCCGGGACGCCGCCCACGCGGTGATCGCCCGGGTGCTGCCCGGGGTGGATCTGGAGGCCCTGGACTTCTCGGGCTCCCCGCGGGCCGGGTCGCGCTGGGTGGTGCCGGTGTGGTGGAAGGGGTACGCGCTGGCGGTGTCCCCGGAGGTGTTCGCGGCCCGGCACGGCCGCCTGTGCCGCCGTACGGAGATCGTCCCGCACGCCAAGGTGCAGAGCGTACGGCTGACCCAGGGGCCGTGGGAACGGGCCCGCGGGGTGGCCGACGTACACGTGGACACCGGGGCGAACGCCACGGTCACGGCCCGGCTGCGCCCGGCGCCCGAGGCGGCGGCCCTGCTGTACGAGCAGGCGGCCCGCTCGCACACCTCGCGCGCGGCGGCGCGGCCGGACCGCTGGATGACGGAGCCGTCGCCCTGACCGCGCGTCAAGGAATCCTTGACAGGCTGATCATGTCAAGGTTTCCTTGACGCATGTGGACGACGCCCGCCCTCCGCCCCGGACGGCCCCGATGACCGACGCCCCGCTGCTCGACCCGGCCGAGACGGCCCGTGTCCGCGAGGGCATCGCCGCCTCCGTCCTCGGTGCCCCCGAGGGCCTGGCGGCCTCGCTCGAACGCGACGCCGACGGATACCTGCGCCTCGTGGACGCCTCGCGCGTCGGCGCCGAGGAGGCCGGCCGGCTGCTGCGCGAGGCCGTCCAGGGGGCCCGCGCCGCCGGGCACAGCTGGGACGCGGTGGGCAAGGTCCTCGGCGTGAGCCGGCAGGCCGCCCAGCAGCGCTTCGCGGACAAGGGCGCGGAGCCGTCCGTACCGGCCGCGGGGGCGCCCGGCGGGCCCGAGCGCCGCATCCTCGGCGGGCTGTCGGCCTTCAACGAGATGGCCGCCCTGGAGGAGGCCGGCCGCGAGGGCTGGCACTCGGTGGGCTACGGCCCGTACTTCCACGAGGTGGAGGCGTCCGGGCAGCCCTGGGAGCACTGCCGGATCACGCTCCCGTCCGCCGCGCGCCACCGGCGGATGGAGGCGGAGGGGTGGATCCCGGTCGGCGCGGGCTGGTTCCCCTGGCGCTACTACAAGCGGGCCGTCCGCCCCGGCGACTGAGCGACGCCGGGCCGGGGCGGGTCTGCCGGCCCCGCCCCGGACCGCCCACGGCCCGCGCCGGTTCAGCCCGCCCCGCCCCCCGCCCGTACCAGCCCCGTCTCGTACGCCAGGACCACCACCTGGACCCGGTCGCGCAGGCCCAGCTTCGTCAGGATGCGGCCCACGTGGGTCTTCACCGTCGCCTCCGACAGCACCAGCCGCCCCGCGATCTCGCCGTTCGACAGGCCCTGGGCCACCAGCAGCATGACCTCGCGCTCGCGCTCCGTCAGCCGCTCGATCTCCTTGTTCTGCGGCTCCTGCGTGGTCGTCGGCAGCATCGGAGCGAAGCGGTCCAGCAGCCGGCGCGTCGTGGACGGGGCCACCACCGCGTCCCCGCTGTGCACCGAGCGGATCGCCGCCAGCAGCTCGCCCGGCGGCACGTCCTTGAGCATGAAGCCGCTCGCGCCCGCCTTGAGGCCGGAGAAGGCGTACTCGTCCAGGTCGAAGGTGGTCAGGATGATCACCTTCGGGTGCTCCTCCGGCTCGCAGATCCGCCGCGTCGCCTCCACACCGTCGAGCCTGGGCATACGGACGTCCATCAGCACCACGTCCACCTTCGTGGCCCGCAGCACCTCCAGCGCCTCCAGGCCGTCGCCCGCCTCGGCGACGACCTCCATGTCCGGCTGGGCGGCGAGCACCATCCGGAAGCCGGTGCGCAGCAGCACCTGGTCGTCGACCAGCATCACTCGGATGGACATCGGTTACCTCGTCCTCGTCATTTCTTCTTCAAAGGGAGCAGTGCGCTGATCCGGAAGCCGCCGCCGGGCCGCGGCCCCGCGTCCAGGGTTCCGCCGACCATACCGATCCGCTCGCGCATGCCGATCAGCCCGTGCCCGGCGCCGTCCGCGCCGCCGTCCTCGTACAGCTCGTGGGCCGCGCCCCGGCCGTCGTCCTCGACGAGCAGGCCCAGCCCGTCGTCGAAGTAGACCAGCCGGACACTGGCCCGGGCGTCCGGTCCGCCGTGCTTGCGGGTGTTGGTCAGGGCCTCCTGCACGATCCGGTACGCGGTGAGCTCCACGCCCGTGGGCAGCCGCCGGGGCGCGCCCTCGACCTCGAACTCCACCGTCAGTCCGGCCGCCCGCACCTGCTCGACCAGCACCTCGATCTGCTCCACGTCCGGCTGGGGCACGTAGTCCTCGGCCTCCTGCGGTTCGCCCGTGCGCAGCACGCCCAGCAGCCGGCGCATCTCGGCGAGGGCCTGGCGGCCGGTGCCGGAGATGGTCTGCAGGGCCTCCTTGGCCTGCTCGGGCGCCACGTCCATGACGTACGCCGCGCCGTCCGCCTGGACCACCATCACCGAGACGTTGTGCGCGACGACGTCGTGCAGCTCGCGGGCGATCCGGGCGCGCTCGGCGGCCACCGCCACCTTGGACTGGGCCTCACGCTCCTTCTCCAGCCGCTGGTTGCGCTCGACCAGCTGGGCGTAATAGGCCCGCCGGGTGCGCAGCGAGTCGCCCAGCACCCAGGCCAGGGCGAAGGGGACGATCATGAAGACGGCGAAGAGGACGTTGTCGACGGTGCTGGTGCCCTTGTCCACGCCGTAGCGCAGGAAATACAGAGGTGCGGCGGCCAGTCCCCAGCCCAGCGCGGTGCGCGAGACCCAGCGCGGGACGTCGCCCGCGGCGACCGTGAAGAGGATCACGAACATCGCGAGGTCCCAGAACCCGGCCGTGATGCCGAGGGCCAGCTGGTAGACGCCGGCGCCGAGGGTGAGCCAGAACATCGCCTGGGTCCACCTGCGGCGCAGGGCCACGGCCGTGCTGAGCGCGAGGACCGCCGGCACGGCCGCGAACTTCATGCTGGGGCTGAGGGCGGACTCCTCGGAGACGTTCAGCAGGGACACCGCGAAGAGGACGACGGCCCAGAAGCTGTCGACGCCCGTGGGGTGTCTGCGGAGGAAGTCGTAGAGGCGCTGCACGTCACCCAGAGTAGGGAACGGAGATAGGTGCTGGAGTCAACCAGAGGTCCGAACCTGGCGCCGGGGGCGTACTCCCCAAGGTGGAGGGTGAGCATAGCCTTCGGTGATGAGCACCGACGGAGCCTCCCCCGCCCCCGTCCGCTGGCGTGCGGCGATGGAGGCCGCGCTGTACGGCCCCGGCGGCTTCTACGTGCGCCCGGGCGGCCCCGGACCCGCCGGGCACTTCCGCACCTCCGTGCACGCCTCCGGGCTGTACGCCGCCGCCGTGGCCCGGCTGCTGCGCGAGGTGGACGCCCGGCTCGGGCACCCGGACCGGCTCGGCCTGGTCGACATCGGGGCCGGGCGCGGGGAGCTGCTGACCGGGGTGCTCGGCGCGCTGGACCCGGGGACGGCCGCGCGGGTGCGCCCGTACGCGGTGGAGCGCGCGGAGCGGCCCGCCGGGCTGGATCCGCGGATCGGCTGGGGCGCGGAGCCGCCCGCCGGGACCACGGGCCTGCTCTTCGCCAACGAATGGCTGGACAACGTCCCCCTGGAGATCGCCGAGGACGGCCGCTACGTGCTGGTCGCGCCGGACGGTACGGAGAGTCCCGGCGGCCCCCTCGGCCCCGCCGACCGGGACTGGCTGGAGCGCTGGTGGCCCGGCGGCGGCCGCGCCGAGATCGGCCGGGCCCGCGACGAGGCGTGGGCGGCGGCCACCGCCACCCTGGAACGCGGCCTGGCCGTCGCCGTGGACTACGCGCACACCCGGGAGGCGAGGCCCCCCTACGGCACCCTGACGGGCTTTCGCGCGGGCCGCGAGGTCCCGCCGGTCCCGGACGGCAGCTGCGATGTCACCGCGCATGTGGCGCTGGACGCGTGCGCGGGGCCGGGGGCGGTCCTGCTGACCCAGCGCGAGGCCCTGACCGCCCTCGGCGTCTCCGGCACCCGGCCCCCGCTCGCCCTGGCCTCCTCGGACCCGGCGGCCTACGTCCGCGCCCTGGCCTCGGCGGGGGAGGCGGCGGAACTGACCTCCCGCACGGGCCTGGGCACCTTCGTCTGGCTGCTCCAGCCGAAGGGCATCGTGCCGTGGCCGGGCGACGGGCTCGGGGCCTCCTAGCAGGTGAGGAACGCGGGAGGGGCCGGGATCCTCGGGCGGATCCCGGCCCCTCCCGGCGTGCCGGGGTGCTGTTACTGCGTGACCTCGTCGTGGCCCGTGTGGAGGCCGCCGCCGCCACCGCTGCCGCCCGGGGTCGGCGTCGAGACCACCGGCTTCGAGAGCGGGGCCAGGTCGTGGGCGTAGTGGCCGACCGCGTTCGCGATGACGTCGACGTTGATGTCGAGCGCCTTCTGGTCGATGTTGGTGATGTCGTCACCCGCGCCGTGGTAGTTCACGTCGTAGGCGACACCGGCCTGGCCGCCGAACTTGGCCGCCTCCGCCTCCGTCTTGATGCCCTCGGCGCCCGTGAAGGTGCCGCCGGACGGGATGCCGACCTCGATGAAGGGCCCGTAGTCCGAGCGGCCCGAGAAGTCCGTGCCCGCGTGCGGGATCTTCTTCGAGTCGAGGAAGTCGGTGATCCCCTTCTCGATCTGGGCGGAGCCCTCCGGGCCGGGGCCCGAGCCGACGCCGTCCGAGTCGTCGCCGTCGTAGACGAAGTACGCGGCGTTCGGCGAGGCGATCATGTCGAAGTTCAGGTAGAGCTTGATCTGCTTCTTCTGGGCCTCCGTCAGCCCGGCGACGTACGCCTCCGAGCCGAGCAGGCCGAACTCCTCCGCCGACCACCAGGCGAACTTGACCTTGTTCTTGACCTTCGTCTGGCTGCTCGCGAGCCGCTGCGCGACCTGGAGGATGCCGGCCGAGCCGGAGCCGTTGTCGTTGATGCCGGGGCCCGCCGCGACCGAGTCGAGGTGGGCGCCGAGGAAGACGGTGTTGTTCTCGTCGCCGCCGCGGGTCTCCGCGATGACGTTGAACGTCTTGCGGTTCTCGCGCAGCTGCCGGATGTCGAGGGTGAGCTCGACCGGTCCGGCCGCGGCCTCGGCCGTCAGCCGCTCGCCGTCCTCCTGCGTGATGCCGCCGGTGGGGACCTTGCCCGCGGCCGGGTCGCCCAGGGTGCCGTTGAGGGCGCCCGCGGTGTTGTTGAAGATGACCGCGCCGACCGCTCCGGCCGCGGCGGCGTTCTGCTGCTTCACCGCGAAGGTGCAGCCGCCGCGCTTGACCAGGGCGATCTTGCCGGTGAAGGCGCCGGCGGCGAAGTCGCCGGGCTCGCAGCCGTTCGTCCCGTCGGCGTCGACCGGGGCGACGGCGACCTGGGCCGTGACACCGCCCTCGGGGGAGTTGGCCGTGTACGACATCAGGTGGATCGGGACGTCCCGCCCGTTCGCGCCGTTGACCGTCAGCTTCTCCTCGACGGTCTCGACGTACACGAAGTCGAACTCGTTGCGCGTGACCTGGTACCCGGCCCCCTTGAGTACGGCCTCGACGTACTTGGCCGACTGCTCGTGCCCCTTGGAACCGGCTGCCCGGTTGCCGTTGTTGTAGTCCGCGAGCGACTGCAGGACCTTGAGGTGGCTGAAGGCTCCCTTGCCGGTCGCGTCCTGGACCAGCTTGCGGGCCAGGGCGTCACCCCGGGCGGCGTCGCTCTGCGGGCTGCCGGTGGCACCGGCCGGCCCGGCGACGAGCAGAGGGGAGACGAGGGCCGCGGCTGCCAGGGCGGCGGTTGCTGCGGCTATACGACGTGAGGGCATGAAGGTCCTTCCACGACAGAGGCGAGCAGGGCAGGGCGGAGCGGATACAGCGGATACAGCGGATACAGCGGTTACGTCAGGCATGACGCGGTGATACGGGCACAACTGGGCACAGCGAGGCGGAACATGGCCCATCGTCTTGCTGATGCGGTGCGCGATACGTGGGGGAGCGGTGGTCGCACGTTAGACAGCAACTGGCCTTGATGGCCAGAGCTTTCGCTGATTCCGGTTTATGAATTCCGTATATCGGAGAATCGACAGCGCCCGGAACAAGCCGCCCACCTGCGCTTCCGCCCTACCGGAGGACTCCCTCGATGAAGTCCGAGCCGATCCGGGCGACCGCGGCCAGATCCAACTGGTGCTGGGCATAACGGCCTTGCCTCCGCGTATGCATCAGACCCGCCTTTTTCAGTACGGACAGATGCCGCGACACCTCCGGCGCGGTGATCCCGTACACGGTCGCCAGCTCGCTCGTCGTGTACGGCGCCCGCGCCAGGCTCCGGCAGAGCAGCATCCGCATCGGGTGCGCCAGGGCCTCCATCCGCCGCTGGAGCAGCTCCACCGAGCCCGGCGGGGAGGCCGGTCCGGGGGTGCCGAGCGGATAGTGGACCACCGGACGCCAGCCCGGCGCGTGCAGTACGAGCAGATGCGGCCAGCCGAAGTTGGTCGGCACGAAGACCAGGCCGTCGCCTATTCGGTGATCGGTGGCCGTCGTGGTCCCGTGGACCATCTTGTCGGCGGTGATGGTCGTCAGTCCCTCGTCGACGCTCAGCGCCGTCGAGACGTCCTTGAGCGCCGCCGCCAGCCCCTTGCGGCGCAGCAGCTCGCCCTTGTGCCGGGCGTCCGCGCTCTGTCCCGGCTCCAGCCGCTTCCACGTCTGCGCGAAGAACGCCTCGTCGCAGTCCTCCAGCAGCCGCCGCAGCCACACCCGTACGGCGCCCGGGTCGTCCAGCAGCCGCAGCGAGAAGTCCAGCTGACGCGGCCCGCGCGCGGCGGCCGCCGCCAGCGCCCGCTCCCGCGCGGCCGGGTCGCGCAGCGGCGAGGGGAAGCCGCCCTCGTCGTACAGCGCCAGCCAGCAGTGCTCCAGCGCGGCGGCCACGAACCGGTCGTCGTCCATCCGGTCGAGTACGTCGAGCTCCCCGGCCAGCGTCGCGGCGGGCAGCCCGGTCCCGCCGGGCACCCCGGCGAAGGCCATGAAGATGTCGGCGAAGGAGCTGCGCCACATGAAGTCGCCTTCGAGCAGCCGGTCCGCGAGGCACGGATCGAGCGAGGCGGAGGTGGCGGCGGTCCACGAGGCCAGCCGCGGGTGGTGCGCGGGCTGGGAGAGCGCGTGCAGGGCCATGCAGAGCTCGGCGAGCGGGGAGGGTGCGAAGGAGATCCGGTCGGGGTCGAGCCCGGCGATGTCGATGGTGACGCTCATCGCCCCATTCTGTCCGTCCCCGCACGTCGGAGCGGTACGAGGGCCCCCCGACGGGCTCCGCGGAGGCCGCCCACCCGAGTGATCACACAGGCCGCGGTCCGGCCTCCCACCGGCACGATTGACGGGGAACGTCAACTGTCGTGCGGGATGCCGCCGACGGGGTGAGGCTTGAGCCATGACAGCGATCGAGCAGTACCTCATCGACACCTGGCGGGCCTCCCAGCAGAACGCCCCGATGCCCCCGCCCCCGGGCCGCGACGACGTCGCCGTCCTCCGCGGGATCCGCTCCGACCAGCAGTTCCGCGCGGTCCTGGACGGCGCGGAGGCCCGCCACCCCTGGCGCGCCGCCCTCCACCGCCTCCTCCACCGCCCCCGCCCGTGCTGAACGGGGCGGTGGCCAGCGCCTACACGTCGAACAGCGCCTTGACCGCGGAGGGCCCGGCGAACTCCCTGGCGAGCGCGTCCATGACCACCTCGTCGCACACCTCCCCCAGCCAGTACCCGGCCTCACGCACCACCCCGGCCCGCTGAAACCCGGCTCGCTCGTACGCCGCGATGCCTGCGGCGTTCGGAGCCAGCACCTTGAGCCAGACCATGCGGAAGTTGCTCACATGGAAGGCATAATCCAAGGTCAGACGGGTGGCCTCGGTGCCGAGCCCCCGCCCGCGGGCCTCCTTGCCGATCATGATCACGAACTCGGCCGTCCGCACGGCGTCGTCCGGCAGCAGCGTCGTGACACCCACGGGCACCGGCCCGTCGCCGGCCAGGTCGTAGACCGTGAACCGCACATTCGCACCGCGGAGCTGCCGGGCCAACCCTTCCGCCCGCGCTTCGAACGACTCCGGTGCCTGACGCCCGTAGCCGATCATCAACGCCGGATCCTGCTCCCACCCCCAGTACGTCTCGACCAGATCGGCCCGGTAGGGCCCGAGCCCGCAGCTCTCACTGGCGATCCACAGCGTCGGTCCGGACGGCGTCACGGGTGCTCTCCGATCATGAGGACAGGCGTGTAGGCGCCGGTCGATGCGGGTTCCGCCGCCGCGGTCCCGTCGTGGGTGGTGATCCAGGCGTGCAGCCTGACCGGGTCGGGCGCGACACCGTGGCACCAGATGACGGAACGGCGCCGCAGGGCGAGCAGGAGGACCACCGCCGCGGATTCTTCCAGGCAGGCGGTCCGGGCGGGGGAGTACCAGGCGGCGCGGCGGACGGCATGGACGGCCGCGGTCGCCTGCTCGGGCGTGGCGGGCTCCGTGGTGAACGAGGCGGCGGCGCGGATGGCACCGGTGAGCCGCCTCATCGCGGTCCCCCGGTCTCCCGCCGCCTTGATGGCGCAGACGGCGGCGAGGGCGGCGGCAGCCGCCGGGCTCCGGGCTCCGCGCGGCCGGGTGAGCCCGGCCGGATGCTCGGCGCTGCCCCAGCTCGCCGTCGGCGCGGTCGTCGGGCCGGGTGCGGCGGGGATCAGGCACCGGACGCGGCCGGTGTCGTAGTCGACGACGACCTGGACGTGCCCGAAGTCGACGGACCTCCGCATCACACCGCCCTTCCGGCCAGGGGTACGGCCCACCCGGGTGCGGGGGAGGTGTCGACGGCGTGCAGCCAGGCGTCGGCGGCCAGGGCCTGTTCGATCGCGGCGAGGGGCATCGGTACCCCGGCGGCGGCCCGGCGGATCTGCTCACGGAGACGCCCGCGGTCGAGCAGGCCCGTCCCGGCCAGCCGTACGCCTCCGCTGGCGAGGAGTCCGGGAAGCGCGGCGCGCAGCCCGCTGTAGTGGTCGGCCTCGAACGAGCCCTTCGTGGTCCTGGCCGTGAGCGCAGGAGGCAGGATGTCGCCGAACGCCCGGGTCAGCAGCGGCTTGTAGGCGTGGAGCGGCGGGCGCTGGTCGAGCGGCACACGGAGCACCGCGTCCACCACGGAGGAGTCGAGAAAGGGATTGTGCAGGTTGATCCCGCAGGTGCCCGCCAGTTCGGCGTCCGCCGCCGCCGTGCGTGCCACCTCCCTGATCTCCTCCACGAGAACGCGTACGGAGGCGTCCAGCCCCGGCAGCGGGTCAGGAGCGCTGGCGTACTCCTCGGCGGCCTCGGCGACGAGGTGTGCGGCGCCGGGCAGCGCCCAGGACGGTACCGGGAGGACGGGGAACCATCCGAGGTCTCCGCGCCGCCGGCCGCCCTCCTTCCCGCCGGTCAGCTCGGCGGCGAGTCCGGCCGAGGCGTGTTCCCGGCCGGTGGCGGCCATCCGGGCGGCCTCACGCAGCAGCGGGGCCACAGGAGTGCGGCGCAGCCGCGCCCAGCCCGCCGCCTCCCGCAGCGCCCGGCCGTACCGGTGGCGGCGGATGAGGTCGGCGAGGTGGGCGGGGGGCCGGAAGAGAACGCTGTCCCCGCCGTCGCCGGTCAGGTGGGTACGTGTGCCGAGCGTGCGGTGCATCCAGCGGAGCTGGGTCCGGAGACGGGCCTGGGTGAGCGTGGAGGGGGCGGGCTCGTCCGTCACGGGAACCTCCAGGAGCCCGGTGTACGGGCGGTGCTCGTCGCCGAGCGGGAGCAGCCGGTGGCGGATGCGCCCCCCGGAGGCTTCGGCGGCGAGGCGCGCGTAGTGGAGGTCGGCACCGTCGAATACGTCCTGCGGGTGGACGGTCACCCCGTCGACCGGGCCGTCGGCCGCGCGGGAGGCGAGGACGGCGAGGGTGGTGGAGTCCAGCCCGCCGGAGAGGTCACTGGACAGGGCCGGGTCGGTCCGGACGCGCAGCTTCACCGATGCGGTCAGGGCGTTGCGCAGCCGCAAGGAAGGAGGCGGGCCGGTGAAGGGATCGGGACGCCATGTGGTGCTGCATGTGGACGGGCCGCCGCTCGCGGGGAGACCGACACGGCTGCCGGCCGGGAGCCGGCGTACGTCGGCGAAGAAGGAGCGGCCGCCTGCCAGCATGGGCAGGGACGGGGCGAGGACGGCGCACGCCAGCCGCTTTGTGTCGATGCCCTTGCCCGCCAGGGACGCCAGGTGGCGGGCCGAGGTCGACCAGGCCCACGTACCCCTCCAGGCGACGGCGTAGAGGGGCATCGCGGAGGCCGGATCGGTGTGGAGCACCACGCCGTCCGCCAGTTCCTCCACGACCGCGTACGCCCCCGGCCACTGCCAGGCCACCCGAGCGGGTAACGGCCGTTCGGCAAGGGCCCGCATCTCCTCACCCCCCGCCCCGCACGGACCGATGATGTGGACGTGGCGGCCGGGACGCTGCGCGGTGCGCACGGGAGTCCCACCGGTCCGCCACAGCGATGACGAGGGGATGACGGTGTCGGCGCCGAACGGGCGCGGCAGGCCGGGGCGGGTGGTGCTGAATCCTCCGACAGGCATGGTGTCCTCCGGGTCCGGTGGGGCGAGCGCGGTCCCCGGGCCGGGGCCCGGGACCGCGCTCGGTGGGTCGGGATCAGGAGTTGTAGGCGCGGCGCTTGTCCTCGCTGCTGCCACCGCCCTGACCCTCGGTCAGGTCGGCGGCGTCACCCAGGTCGACGGCGGTCACCTGCTCCTCGGCCGTTCCGGTGTCACTGTTCGCGTCGTACGTGGCGCTCATGGTGGTGCTCCTCCCGATAGGGGTCCGACGGGCCACCACCATGGCCTTCGCGTCGTGCGCCGATCCACTGCCGCGTCCTATAGGGCCGCCCTATATTGCGGGGATGGAGCCGGACCTGGACGTGTGGGCACACCCCGGTTTGCGTGCCGCGGTGGCGGCGGGTGACTGGGGGGCGGTGCTGCGGACCTGGCGGACCCTGACCCGCGCCAGCCAGAGCAGACTCGGCGCACTGGTGGGTCTGGCCCAGCCCGACGTCTCGGCGATCGAGAACCGCCGCCGCGCGGTGACCTCGGTGGAGGTGCGGCAGAGGATCGTCGAAGGGCTGGGTGTGCCCGCCGAGTTGACCGGCGGTGCGGCCGAGGAGCTGCCCCTGCCCTCGCTCGTCCTGCCGGGTGTGGTCTCCGAGGCGGCGGCGGACCGGCTGACACGCGTGAAGCACGGCGGACTCCGCCTGGACGCCGCCTCGCTGGATTCGCTGGAAGGCTTACTGGCCGCGCACCGCAGGGCGGAGGACACCCTCGGCTCTCACGCCGTGTCCGGTGTGGTGGCCGCCCAGTTCCGGCAGGTGGCAGGGCTCTACGGGCAGGCCCGCGGGCCGTTGGCGGACCGCCTGGTGAAGGTGATGGCCGAGTACGCGCAGTTCCTTGCCTGGATGGCGCAGGACCAGGACAACGCCCCGGTGGCCCTCGGCTGGTTCGACCGTTCCTACGACTGGGCGCTGGAGTCGGGGTACGCGGACCTGGCGGCCACCACGATGAGTATGAAGGCGCACCTGGCATGGTCGGGCGGCAAGGGGCGGCGCTGCGTCCGGCTCGGCGAGGCCGCCGCCTCCACGGCGGGGGCGAGCGAGGCGACCCGGGCCATGGCGGTGCAGATGGCCGGCCGCGGGCACGCCTTGGCGGGCGACGGTGACGAGGCGTACCGCAGGCTCGACGAGGCCCAGTGCATCATCGCGGGCGCCGCCGACGCCCCGCCGTGGCTGTACTTCTACGGTGAATCCTGGTTCTCGGCCCAGCGCGGCATGGCCGACCTGCACCTGAGCCGGTGGGGCAGCGCGGTGCAGAACCTGACGGCGGGTCTCGTCGGGTTCGGCCTCTCGTACCGCCGCGACCGCGCCTGGTACGGCGCGTGCCTGGCGCACGCCCACGCGGGCGCCGGCGAGGCCGGGGCAGCCCTGACGACCGCACTGGAGGCGGTGCCGGACGCTGCGGAACTGGGGCGACCGCACGCGTGGGGCGAACTGCACACCGTGGCAGGAGTGCTGCTGCGCCGCGGAGCCGCCGAGGGCCGCGCCCTGTTCGACGCACTGGCCGCCCTGGACTAGATCTGTTCGTACCCCGGCCGCGGTGGCGGGAGGGCGGCCGTGGGTGCGGCCGCCCCGACTGCCTCACTCGAAGTTCGGGGCGTTGCGTTCGTAGACCAGGCGGAGGCCGATCAGGGTCAGCCAGGGTTCGTGGTCGTCGATCACGGATGCCTCGTTCAGGACCATCGGCGCCAGGCCGCCCGTCGCGATGACGCGGACGTCGTCCGGGTCGCCGTGCGGGCCCGCCAGCTCCTTCGCCATACGGGCCACCACCCCGTCGACCTGGCCCGCGAAGCCGTAGATCACGCCCGACTGCATCGCCTCGACCGTGGACTTGCCGATCACGTGCCGCGGCCGCGCCAGCTCGATCTTGCGGAGCTGGGCGCCCCGTACGCCCAGGGCCTCCATCGAGATCTCGATGCCCGGGGAGATCACCCCGCCCACGTACTCGCCCTTCGCGGACACCGCGTCGAAGGTGGTCGCCGTACCGAAGTCGACCACGATCGCCGGGCCCCCGTACAGCTCGACCGCCGCGACCGCGTTGATGATGCGGTCCGCGCCGACCTCCTTCGGGTTGTCCATCAGGATCGGCACACCCGTCCTGATGCCCGGCTCCACCAGCACCGCCGGCACGTCGCCGTAGTAGCGCCGGGTGACCTCGCGCAGCTCGTGCAGGACCGACGGCACCGTCGAGCAGATCGCGATGCCGTGGATGCCGTCGCCCAGCTCGCTGCCCAGCATCGGGTGCGTGCCCATCAGGCCCTGCATCAGCACGGCCATCTCGTCGGCCGTGCGCCGCGGATCGGTCGAGATGCGCCAGTGCTCGACGATCTCGTCACCGTCGAACAGGCCCAGGACCGTGTGGGTGTTGCCCACGTCGATGGTGAGGAGCACGGCGCTACACCGCCTCGCGCAGGTCGAGGCCGATGTCCAGGATCGGCGAGGAGTGCGTCAGCCCGCCCACGGCCAGGTAGTCCACACCGGTCTCCGCGTACGCGCGGGCCGTCTCCAGGGTCAGCCGGCCCGAGGACTCCAGCACCGCGCGGCCCGCCACCAGCGTGACGGCCTCCTCGGTCTCCGGGACGGTGAAGTTGTCCAGCAGGATCAGGTCCGCGCCCGCGTCCAGGACCTCGCGGACCTGGTGCATCGTGTCCACCTCGACCTCGATCGGGACCTCCGGGAACGCCTCGCGCACCGCCGTGAACGCCTGCGCGACACCGCCCGCCGCCACCACGTGGTTGTCCTTCACCAGCGCCGCGTCCGACAGCGACATCCGGTGGTTGACGCCGCCGCCGCAGCGCACCGCGTACTTCTCCAGCGCGCGCAGCCCCGGCGTGGTCTTGCGGGTGTCGCGGACCTTGGCCTTCGTGCCCTCCAGCACGTCCGCCCAGCGCCGGGTCGCCGTCGCGATGCCCGACAGCCGGCACAGGATGTTCAGCGCGCTGCGCTCGGCCGTCAGCAGGTCGCGGGTGCGGGCGCGCACCGACAGCAGGACCTCGCCCGCCTTGACGGCGTCGCCGTCCTCCGCGTGCCGCTCCACCTCGAACGCCTCCGTGCACACCACGGAGAACACGGCCTCGGCGATGCGCAGGCCCGCCACCACCCCGTCCTCGCGCGCCACGAAGTCCGCGACGGCCTCCGCCTCCTCCGGCACCGTGGCCACGGTGGTCACGTCGACCCCGCCGTCCAGGTCCTCGGAGAGCGCCATGTGCGCGATGTCCTCGACCTCGACCGGGTCCAGGCCCGCCTCCTCCAGGAGCTGGGCGAGCGCCGGGTCCAGCCCGGTCTCCTCGCCGTCGCCGCAGGCGCAGTCGTCGCCGCAGCCGCCGTCGTTCTGGTCGATCAGGGGAAGTTCGGGGGTGCTCACGGTCACTGCTCCAGGCTCGGGGTGCTCAGGGGACGCACGGACGGGAAGTCCGCGGAATCGGTCGGTACGACGACCAGGGCCCGCCTCTCGGTGGCCGAGAGCCGGACGACGAGATGGCGGCGCCACCGGGCATCGTCCCGGTCCGGGTGGTCCTCGCGCCAGTGGCAGCCGCGGGTCTCCTCGCGGCGCTGCGCGGCGGCGACCAGGACCCGCGCCACGCACAGCAGGTTCGTGGCCTCCCAGGTGTCCACACCCGGTTCGGCGGTCTTGCCGTGCGCTTCGAGTTCGTTCAGGGCGGTGGCGTACAGCCCCTCCAGGGCCTCGGCCGCCGCCGCCAGGGACCGCGCCGAGCGCAGCACGCCCGCGCCGTCCGTCATGATCCGCTGGACCTCGTACCGGGCACCCGCGGGCTGCAGCGGACCGGTCGAGGGCACCGGTATACCGGGGCCGCCGCAGGTGCGGGCCTGCGCGGTGATGTCGGCGGCGATCCGCTCGGCGAACACCAGCCCTTCCAGCAGCGAGTTGGAGGCCAGCCGGTTCGCGCCGTGCACACCGGTGCAGGCGACCTCACCGCAGGCGTACAGGCCGGGCACGGTGGTCCGCCCGTGCAGGTCGGTGCGGACGCCGCCGGAGGCGTAGTGCGCGGCGGGCGCCACCGGGATCGGCTCGGTCACCGGGTCGATGCCGTGCGCGCGGCAGGCGGCCAGGATGGTCGGGAAGCGCTGCTCCCACATGGCGGCGCCGAAATGCCGGGCGTCCAGGTACATGTGCCGCGCGCCCTGCTCCTGCATGCGGCGCATGATGCCCTTGGCGACGATGTCGCGCGGCGCCAGCTCGGCCAGCTCGTGCTGCCCGGTCATGAAGCGCACGCCGTCCGCGTCCACGAGGTACGCGCCCTCGCCCCGCACGGCCTCCGACACCAGCGGCTGCTGCCCCTCCGCGTCCGGGCCGAGGAACAGCACCGTCGGGTGGAACTGCACGAACTCCAGGTCCGAGACCTCCGCCCCGGCCCGCAGGGCCAGCGCCACCCCGTCGCCGGTGGACACCGACGGGTTGGTCGTCGCGGAGAAGACCTGGCCCATGCCGCCGGTCGCGAGGATCACGGCGGGCGCGTGCACGGCGCCCACCCCGTCGTGCTGCCCCTCGCCCATGACGTGCAGGGTGACCCCGGCCGTACGGCCCTCCGCGTCCTGGAGCAGATCCAGGACGAGCGCGTTCTCCACGGTCTCGATGCCCGCCGCGTGCACGGCCTCGACCAGCGCGCGGGAGATCTCGGCGCCCGTGGCGTCGCCGCCCGCGTGCGCGATCCGCCGGCGGTGGTGGCCGCCCTCCCGGGTCAGCTCGATCTCCCCGGTCTCCGCGGAGGTGTCGAAGACCGCGCCCGTCGCGATCAGCCGCCGGACCGCGTCCGGCCCCTCGGTGACGAGCAGCCGTACGGCCTCCTCGTCGCACAGCCCCGCACCCGCGACCAGGGTGTCGTCCAGGTGCTGTTCGGGGGTGTCGCCCTCGCCGAGGGCCGCGGCGATACCGCCCTGCGCCCAGCGGGTGGAACCGTCGTCGAGCCGCGCCTTGGTGACCACGACGGTACGGCGGCCCGCCGCGGCGCAGCGCAGCGCGGCGGTCAGCCCCGCCACGCCGGAGCCGACGACCACGACATCGGCGTCGAGGGACCAGCCGGGGGCCGGCGCGTGCAGCCGTATGCCGGTACCGCCCGACGGGATGCCTCTGCCCGGTGTGCTCACGAGTGTGCTCCGAATTCCAATGGGATGTTGTCGATCAGCCGGGTCGTCCCCACCTTGGCGGCGACGGCCAGCACGGCCCGCCCGGTGAAACCGGGCCCGGCCTCGGTGAAGTCCTGCGGGTCCACCAGCGCCAGGTAGTCCAGGACGAGCGGCGGCTCCTGCCGGCCCGCCTCCTCCAGCACATGGCGCGCGGCGGCCCGTACCGCGTCCGGCAGTTCCCCGCACGCCACCGAGACGGCGTGCGCGTCGGCGGAGGCGCGGATCTCGCCCAGCCGCGCCAGGGCGGTGGCCCGCTCGTCGGTGGCCGGGGCAATGATGCCCGCGATGAAGCAGGCGCCGATCTTCACGCCGTCGGGCCGCTCCACGACGTTGACCCCGGTGGTGTAGACGAACACGGC
>NZ_JBEYVX010000074.1:0-30116 GCF_040644195.1 Streptomyces sp. NPDC047014
CCTCAAACGCCGGCGGGGCTGGATGTGGCGCGGCTGGGATTGGGGCTCCGCCCCTGGCCCCCGCGCCTCAAACGCCGGCGGGGCTGGATGTGGCGGGGCTGGGTTGGTCGGCGTAGCCGGGAAGTGGCGGGTTGGTGGGGCTGAAAGATCGGGGCTCCGCCCCGGGCCCCGCGCCTCAAACGCCGGCGGGGCTGGAGTTGGCGGGGCTGCGTCCATCGTTGACGTCCCCGGGGGGTTTGGGCGTCAGCCGATTGGTTGATGTGGGGGTCAGCCGGTGGGGTGGGGAGGGGGAGCCGGTGCGGGGATGGGGGAGGGGTGGGGGTGCGGGGAGGGTGGAGGGAGTGCGCGGGGGCTTCTTGGCCTTCGTGCAGTGAGCGTTCCGACCCGTCGTACTCAGGAGTAGAGATGAAGAACCGCACCCGCGTTCTCACCGGTACCGCCCTCGCCGTCGCCCTGGGCGCAGGCGCCTTCGGGGCTGTGAGCGCCAGCGCCAGTGCCAGTGTGAGCGCTGGGCATGAGCCTAGTGCCGCCGCCTCCGCCCCCGCCGCCGGGAAGAACTTCACCACCTCCACCCACCTCACCGTCGACGCCGCCACCCGTGCCGCGCAGGCCGCGCTGCGGGCCGCTGCGGCTGAGAACCAGAAGGTGACCGTCGCCGTCGTGGACCGGAACGGGAATACGATCGTCACCCTGCGCGGCGACGGTGCCGGGCCGCAGTCCTACGAGTCCGCGCAGCGCAAGGCGTACACCGCCGTGTCCTGGAACGCGCCGACCTCCGTGCTCGCCGGCCGGCTCGCGCAGACGCCGAACCTCAAGGACATCCCCGGCACCCTCTTCCTCGGCGGCGGCGCCCCCGTCCAGGCGGCCGGGGCGCCCGTCGCGGGTATCGGTGTGGCCGGTGCTCCTAGTGGGGAACTGGATGAGAAGTTCGCCAAGGTGGGGGTCGACTCCCTCGGGAAGTAGGGAGCAGGGGGCGTATAGCGGGCGAATTAGGATCGGGGCGTGGAAAATCGTGCGCCCGTCCGTCTCGTCGCCCCCGGTCTCGCCGTCCTGCTCGTGCTTCTCAGTGGGTGTACGGGGAGCACGGTGCAGGGGCGGCCCGGCGCGGCTGGGGTGCGGGATCCGTATTTTCCCAAGGCCGGTAATGGGGGGTACCAGGTCGAGCATTACGGGCTTGAGCTGGACTATGACCCGGCCCGGGGGGTGCTGGACGGGACGGCCGTGATCACCGCGCGGGCCACGCAGGGGCTGAGTTCCTTCAACCTCGATCTCAGCGGGCTCCGCGTCGACAGTGTGCGCGTGCAGGGTGAGGGGGCCCGGTACAACCGGACCGGGAACGAGCTCACCGTGCGGCCCGCCGAGGATCTGGAGAAGGGCGAGGTCTTCTCGACCGAGGTGCGGTACAGCGGGCGGCCCAAGGCGCTCTCCGATCCGGACGGCTCCAAGGAGGGGTGGATCACCACCTCCGACGGCGGGGCCGTCGCCGTCGGGGAGCCGGTCGGGTCGATGACCTGGTTCCCCGGGAATCACCACCCCAGTGACAAGGCGACCTATGACATCACCCTTACCGTTCCCGACGGTTTCGAGGCCGTGTCCAACGGCGAGCTGCGCTCCCGTACGCAACGCCCCGGCGGGCGGACCGCGTTCGCCTGGCACAACCCCGAGCCGATGGCGAGCTACCTCGCCACCGCCGCCATCGGCCCGTACAAGGTGAGTACGGGGCGCACCCCCTCCGGTGTGGGGGTGTACACGGCGGTGTCGCCGCGTGAGGCGGGGGCCAGTGCCGAGGTGCTCGCGCGGGTGCCCGAGATGGTGGAGTGGGGGGCGGGGCGCTTCGGGCCGTACCCCTTCGGGACGGCGGGCGCGATCGTCGTACCGCCGCAGGCCCTCGGGTACGCGCTGGAGACGCAGACCAAGCCCGTCTATCCGGGCGCGCCCACCGAGGAACTGGTCCTGCACGAGCTGGCCCACCAGTGGTTCGGTGATTCCGTCTCGCCGAAGTCCTGGAAGGACATGTGGCTGAACGAGGGCTTCGCGACCTACGCCGAGTGGCTGTGGGCCGAGGAGCACGGCGGGCCCACGGCCGAGGAGCGGTTCCGGGCGTTCGTGGACGGGGACACCTCGGTGGACGAGGCCGCGGACTCCGACTGGGACGCCTTCCCGCCGGCCGCCCCGCCCGGCCCGGACGACATCTCCGGGAACCCGGTCTACTACCGCGGCGCGATGGTCCTGCACCGGATCCGGCAGGAGGTGGGCGACGCGAAGTTCTCCGCGCTGCTGCGCGGTTGGGCCGCGGACCACCGGCACGGCAACGCCAGCACGGCCGACTTCACCGCCTACGCGGAGGAGAAGACCGGGCAGAGCTTGAAGCAGGTGTGGGACGTGTGGTTGTACGGCGAGGAGTCGCCCGTGTGAGAGCGACGGGGCCCGATCCGCCAGGGGCCCCCGGCGGAGCCCCCTCCCCGGACGGCCGGGAGGGGGCTCCGCTCGTGCCCGGGGGCAGGGTCAGACGTTGACGCCGAAGTCCTGCGCGATGCCGGTGAGGCCCGAGGCGTAGCCCTGGCCGACCGCGCGGAACTTCCACTCCGCGCCGTTGCGGTAGAGCTCGCCGAAGACCATCGCGGTCTCGGTCGCCGCGTCCTCGGAGAGGTCGTAGCGGGCGATCTCGGCGCCGCCGGCCTGGTTCACGACGCGGATGTACGCGTTGCGGACCTGGCCGAAGTTCTGGCTGCGGGACTCGGCGTCGTAGATGGAGACCGGGAACACGATCTTGTCCACGTCGGCCGGGAGGCCCGCGAGGTTGACGTTGATGGCCTCGTCGTCGCCGGCGCCCTCGCCGGTGCGGTTGTCACCGGTGTGGACGATGGTCTGGTCCGGGGTGGACTTGTTGTTGAAGAAGACGAAGTGACCGTCGGAGACGACCTTGCCCATCGCGTTCACGGCGATGGCCGAGGCGTCGAGGTCGAAGTCGACACCGGTCGTGGTCCGGACGTCCCAGCCGAGACCGACCGTGACGGCGGCGAGGCCCGGGGCCTCCTTCGTGAGCGAGACGTTGCCGCCCTTGGACAGGCTGACAGCCATGGGATTGTCCCTTTCCTCATCCATCCAACATGCACCTACAGGCGGTCAAAGTACCGCTGACCTCTCTAACGCCACGAGAGGTGCGTGCAGTTCCCGGCCGGAAAATCCCGTGACGGCGGCAGCCCGGAAGGCGGCGGCCCGGACGGCGGCGGCCCGCAAATGAGGGTGACGGCGGCGCGGCGGGCGCGGATCATAGGGGGCATGCCTGGTCCCTATGTCATCCGCGGTGCGGTCGTGCTCCCCGAGGGGGAGCTCTCCTGGCGTTTCTCGCGGTCCTCGGGGCCGGGCGGCCAGCACGTGAACACCTCCGACTCGCGCGTGGAACTGCTCTTCGACCTCGGTGCTACGAAGGCCCTGCCCGAGGTCTGGAAGGAGCGCGCGCTGGAGCGCCTGGCGGGCCGGCTCGTGGCCGGGGTGGTGACCGTACGGGCCTCCGAGCACCGCTCCCAGCTGCGCAACCGGGAGATGGCGCTGGTCCGGCTGGCGTCGCTGCTGGCCGAGGCGACGGCGCCGCCGCCGAAGCAGCGCCGGCCGACGAAGATCCCGCGCGGGATCAACGAGCGGCGGCTGCGCGAGAAGAAGGCCCGGTCGGAGACGAAGCGCGGCCGCAACAGCCGCGACTGGTAGCCGCCACCCCGCGCCGGGCGCGCACCCACTCCGCGCCGCGCGCCCCCGCCCCGCGCCGCGCGCGCCCTCGCCCCGCGCCGGGCGCGCACCCCCGCCCCTACCCCCGCAGATGCCGGTACCGCCCCCGGAAGTACGTCAGCGGGTTCGACTCCGGCGCCGGCAGGGCCGCCGTCAGGACGCGGCCGATCACCAGGGTGTGGTCGCCCGCCGCCACGCGGTTCTCCGTACGGCACTCCAGCGTGGCGAGCGCCCCCGTCAGCAGGGGCGCCCCCGAGGCTTCGCCCCGGGTGTACGGCAGGTCCGCGAAGAGCAGCCGGTCGCTGATCCGGCCCTTCATCGCGAAGCGGCCCGCGACCTGGAGCTGGTGGTCGGCGAGGACCGAGACCGCCCACAGCGGCTGCTCCTCCAGCAGGTCGTCCATCCGGGAGCCCTCGCGCAGGCTCACCAGCACCAGGGGCGGATCGAGGGAGACGGACAGGAAGGCGGTGGCCGTCATGCCCACGTCCTCGCCGCGCGGGCCGTCCGCCGTCAGCGGGGTCTCGTGCGCGGTGATCAGGCAGACGCCCGCCGCCAGTCGGGACATCGCGGCCCGGAACTCGTCGTTGCTCACCCCTCCAGCATGCGGGCCGGTGGGGTGCGGGGCGGGTACAGGGGTCGTCTTCGGCACAGGGAAACGCTAATCTCGCCCTCTCGTGGCGCACATCGGGCCCCGGTCCGAGTCGTGCCCCCGCCCCTCGTCCTAGGTCCCGGGCGTATCGTTTGCTCACGGGAAGGCAGGGGAGCGCTTCCCGGTGGTACGGGTCTCGGCGGGCCTCCGCGCGCATCGTTATTCATCTCATGTGACTTGAGTCACAGAGGGCAAGATTTGTTGACCCTGTGTACCGGCCGCACAGCTCACTGTGATTCAGTGGACGGGACACCGCAACGAAACGCCGATGACAAAACTGGAGTTGCTGTCGAGGTCTCGGGGAGAGCGAGCAATGGAGACCGAGTCGGAGCCGTACGTCCGTCTTGCGACCCTGCGGCAGCTGCACCGGGTGGTGGCCGATCTCAATACGGCCAGGAGCCTGGCGGACACTCTGCAGACCGTCGTGGACGGCATCGTCGTGGGCCTCGGCTACGAGCTCGCCTGTGTCAACCTCGTTCGCCCGGACGGCGATCTGGTCGTCGCCGCCTTCGCCGGTGACCCCGCCGCCGAAGCCCTCATCACAGGTCGCGTGGGGTCCCGCGCCTCGTGGGAGCGGCGCCTGACGATGGGCGAGTGCTGGGACGGCCTCCGCTTCATCCCGCACACCGAGGGCTGGGTCCTGCTGGAGGACGACGTCCCGCAGTGGCACACCGACGGCCCCGATCCGCGGTTCGAGGACGAGTGGCATCCCGAGGACCGGCTCTACGCCCCCATGTACGCGTCCGGCGGGGAACTTCTGGGTGTCATCTCGGTGGACAGACCGCGCAACGGCCGCCGCCCCGGCGCCTGGGGACGCGAGGCCCTCCAGATGTACGCCTTCCAGGCGGCGATTGCGATCAGCAATGCCCGGCTGCGCGCGAACATGCAGCGCGCCCTGGTCCGGCTGGAGCGGGAGCAGCAGGCGCTCCGCGCCAGTGAGGAGTCGTTCCGCCAGGCATTCGAGTACGCGCCCAGCGGCATGGCCATCGCCGAGATGGGCGGCGACCAGCACGGCCGGCTGCTGCGCACCAACGACGCCCTGTGCCGGCTGCTCGGCAGGCCCGCCTCCGTGCTGCGCCGCTACTCCTTCTCCGACCTGGTCCACCCCGAGGACATCGGCACCCTGCTGCGCACCTCCGCCGAGGGCGGCCGCGCCGAGCTGCGCCTCGGCCGCCGCGACGGCACGTACGTCTGGGTCTCGCTGCGCAACTCGGTGGTCGCGGACGCCGCCGACGGGCCGCGCTTCCTGCTCACGCACGTCGAGGACATCGAGGAGCGCAAGCGGCACGAGCTCCAGCTCGCCCACCGGGCCAGCCACGACTCGCTGACCGGCCTGCCCAACAGCGCCGAGCTGAGAGCCCGGCTCTCGGCGCGGCTGTGCCGCAGGCCGCAGTCCGCGCGGGCCAGCGCCATCGAAGCGCTCGACGCCGCCTTCGAGGCGCACGACGGCCACCTCGTACGGGGCGGGGCGGACGGCGGCGGTGAGCACGCGTTCCGGCCCGACGCCGCCGAGGGCTACCCCACCACCGAGGGCTACCCGGCCGCCGACGGCTGTCCGGGCGCCGACCGGTACACCGGGGCCGACTCCTACGACTTCCCCGGCGCCCCGCCCGCCGCCGCCGACGGCCCCTACGACCACCACGTGCACACCGTGGCGCCCGCCACCGACGTCGACGACGGCACGAAGGGGCTCGCGGTGCTCTTCTGCGATCTCGACGGCTTCAAGTCGATCAACGACCGCTTCGGGCACCACACCGGCGACGCCGTCCTGATCGAGGTGGCCCGGCGGCTGACGACGGGCGTCCGGGACGGGGACACCGTCGCCCGGCTCGGGGGTGACGAATTCGTCGTCCTCGCCGACGGGCTCGGCGCCGCGGACGCCGCCGACCTCGCCGTCCGCCTGCGCAACGCGATCATCCCGCCGATCCGGGTGGACGGCCGGGCGGTGCGCGTCGGCGCCAGTTTCGGGATCGGCTGGGCCAGCTGCGGGATGTCCGCGGACGAGGTGCTGCGCTCCGCCGACCAGCGGATGTACATCGAGAAGCGGTCCCGTTCCAAGGCGCACCGCAGGGCCGGCTGAGCCGGTCGGCCGCCCGTGGGTGCACCTGTTCGGGGTAGGCTCCCGTGGGTCGAAAGGAGTGACCTGCGATGACGACGCCCGCGAACAACGGCCCGCACGGTGGGGCGAACAAGCCCGAGGACGATGATCCGTTCGGGTACCTCTACGCGGACGGCCAGGCCGGTGGAGCGGCCCCGCCCACGTCGGGCGGTGGATACGGCTACCCGGGGGGCACGTCGGGCGGTCACCCCGGCGCGCAGCCCGGTGTTCCCCGTACCTCGCACCACCAGGTGCGGACGGTCGGTGACCGGCGCGGCGGCCAGCGCGGACCCGTGCCCCAGCAGCAGGGCCCCGGGCAGCAGCCCGGCTACCAGGCCCAGTACCAGGCTCCCGAGGCGCTCCAGGCCAACGGCTACGGCGTACCGCCGCAGGCGCAGCCCCCGCAGCACCAGACGCAGACCGTCTCGCGCTCCGGCGGGCACGGCGGGGGCGGCGGTTCCAGCCGCCGTGGCCTGCTGATCGCCGCGGTCGCGGTGGTCGGCGCGGTCGCCATCGGTATCGGCGCGGCCCTGGCCTTCGGGGACAAGGACAAGGACAAGGGCAAGGAAGAGCCCGTGGCCAACGCGGGCCAGCAGTCCGCGGCCCCGCAGAACCCGGCGAGCCCCGCCCCGAGCACGAAGCCCTCGGAGGCCCCGCTGCCGAAGGCCGACTTCGGCGGCAGCGGCATGTCCCTGACCGGCGGCGCGAACCTGCAGAGCACCATCCCCGGGGCGAAGAGCACCGACGGCCAGTACGTCGGCGGCCTCAACGCGCAGGGGGCGGCGGCCACCTGGTCGCTGGACGTGCCCAAGTCGGGCAAGTACAAGCTCAAGATGACCTACGGGGTGCCGGGCAAGGACGCCAACACCACGCTGACCATCAACGGCGAGGCGCAGTCCCGCCCGATCAACATGGCGAACTTCTCGAAGGCCGCCGCGGGCGACTGGGCCAAGGGCTGGACGAACACCTACTCGCTGGTGGACCTCAAGCAGGGCGCCAACACCATCAAGATCTCCTGCGAGGCGGGCAACCAGTGCGACGTGGTGCTCGACCAGCTGTGGCTGGAGCAGGGCTGATCCGCGACGGCTCCCGCTAGGCGGGCCGGACCGTGACCGACCCCCGTACCTCCTCGTAGGTGCGGGGGTCGAAGTCTCCCGCCGTCGGGGCGAGGACCGTGGCCGAGGAGAGGGCCACCGCGCGGCTGAGGCGGTCCGGCCAGTCCAGGCCCTCCGTGAGCGCCGACAGCAGGCCCGCGACGGCGGAGTCCCCGGCTCCGGTGGGGTTGCCGGCGAGCCGGCGGGGCGGGGCCGCGCGCCAGGCGCCCTCGGCGGTGGCGGCCAGCAGCCCGTCGGGCCCGAGGGAGGTGACCACCGCGTGCGCGCCCCGGCGGCGGGCGTCGCGGGTGGCGGGCAGCGGGTCGCGGGAGCCGGTCAGCTCGGCCAGTTCGGCGGCGTTCGGCTTGATGATCTCGGGCCGGGCGGCCACCCCGCGGCGCAGGGCCTCGCCGCTGGTGTCCAGCAGGACGGGGACCCCGGCCGCGCGGGCCGTGCGGACCAGCGCCGCGTAGGCGCCGACGGGGACGCCCGGCGGGAGGCTCCCGCAGAGGGCCACGGCTCCGGCCGCGCGCACGAGTTCCGCGTACCGGTCGAGGAAGTGGGCCCACTCGGCGGGGGAGACGAGCGGGCCGGGCTCGTTGAACTGCGTGGTGTCGCCGGAGGTCTCGTCGACCACGGCCACCGTGCGGCGGGTGGGGCCCGCGCAGGGGAGCAGGGCGTCGCGCACGCCGGGGGCCCGTGCGAGCAGCTCCCGTACGACGTCGCCCGCGGGGCCGCCCGCGAAGCCGGTGGCGGTCACCTCGTGGCCGAGGGCGGCCAGCACACGGGCGACGTTGAGGCCCTTGCCGCCGGCGCGTTCGCTGACGGCTGTCACCCGGTGGGAGGCGTGCGGAAGCAGCCGCGGTACGCGGTAGGTGACGTCGAGTGCGGTGTTGAGCGTCACGGTCAGGATCATGGGCACCCCCGGGTCTGTTGCTGCCGGGATCATGCCAAACAGACGGCGGCCGGCCCAGTCCCGCGGGCCGTCCGCCCCGCCCGCTCCGGCCTCCCGGCCGTCAGATCACCTTTCAGGCGCCGGGGCTGACGATCCATTCGCCGCGCCGCATGACGCCCTTGACGTCGAAGGCGGCGTCCAGGACGACGAGGTCCGCGTACTTGCCCGGCTCCAGCGAGCCGATCTCGTCGTAGCGGCCGATCAGCCGGGCCGGGTTGGCGGAGATGGCCTGCACCACGGCTTCCACCGGCAGCTGGTCCACGGTGACCGAGCGCTTGAAGGCGGTGTCCAGGGTGAGGGTGGAGCCGGCGATGGAGCCGCCCTCGACGAGCCGGGCCACGCCGTCCTTGACCTCGACCTCCAGCGGGCCCAGGTGGTAGGTCCCGTCGCCGAAGCCCGCCGCGTCCATGGCGTCGGTGATCAGCGCCACGCGGTGCGCGCCCGCGTGGTGGAAGGCCAGTTCCAGGGCGGCCGGGTGCAGGTGGGTGCCGTCGTTGATCAGCTCTACGGTGATCCGCTCGTCCTCCAGCAGCGCGGCGATCGGGCCGGGCTCCCGGTGGGCGAGGCCGGGCATGGCGTTGAAGAGGTGGGTGGCCACGGTCGCGCCCGCGTCGATGGCGGCGCGCGTCTGCTCGTAGGAGGCGTCGGTGTGCCCGATCGCGGCGATCACCCCCTGCTCGGCCAGGAGGCGTACGGAGTCCAGCCCGCCCGGGAGTTCGGTGGCGAGGGTCACCATGCGCGCGGCCCCGTGCGCGGCGTCGATCAGCTTGCGGACCTCGGCCGGGTCGGGGTCGCGGAGCAGGTCCTCCTTGTGGGCGCCCTTGCGGCAGGGGTTGATGAAGGGCCCCTCGAAGTGGATGCCGGCCAGGTCGCCCTGCTGGGTCAGCTCGGCGAGCAGCGCGGCGCGCCGGGCCAGTTCGTCCAGGTCCCCGGTGACGGTGGAGGCGACCAGGGTGGTGGTGCCGTGCTCGCGGTGGGTGCGGACGCCGCGCAGGATGTCCTCGGCGGTGCCGGAGGTGAAGGAGGCGCCGCCGCCGCCGTGGTTGTGCATGTCGACGAAGCCGGGGACGATCCAGTGCCCGGACAGGTCGGTGACGTGCGCGCCCTCGTGCGCGCTGCCCGCGATCCGCTCGCCCTCGACGATGACCCGGCCGCCCGCCACGGTCCCGGTGGGCAGCACCACCCTCGCGCCGGAGAGAACAGTGCTGTGTGCGCTTCCGGACATCAGGCCGGTACCTCCGTGGCGAGTAGGTCCCAGGCGAGCAGCCCTGCGCCCAGGCAGCCGGCGGTGTCCCCGAGGGCCGCCGGCACGATGTGGGGGAGCCGCTGGAACGTCACGCGCTCCTCCACGGCCTTCCGTAGTGGTGTGAACAAGGTTTCCCCCGCCTCGGCGAGACCACCACCGATGATCAGCGTGCGCGGGTCGAGCAGGGTGATCGCGGTGACCAGCCCGTCGGCGAGGGCGCCGACGGCCGCCCGCCAGACCTCCTGGGCGCGCGGGTCGCCGGAGGCGACGGCCTTGGCGCAGTCCGCCGCGTCGGCCTCGGGGTCGCCGGAGGCGGCGGCCCAGGCGCGGCTGACGGCGGAGGCGGAGGCCAGGGTCTCCAGGCAGCCGTGCTGGCCGCAGCCGCAGGCGGGGCCGCCGGGGCGGACCACGATGTGGCCGATCTCGCCCGCGTAGCCGTGGGCGCCGGCCTCGATGCGCCCGGCGATGCCGATGGCGCCGGCGATGCCGGTGCCGAGCGGGACGAAGAGGAAGCGGTCGGCGCCGCGTCCGGCCCCGATGCGGCCCTCGGCGAGTCCGCCCGTGCGCACGTCGTGGCCGAGGGCCACGGGGATGCCGCCGAGGCGCGCGGTGAGCAGCGCGCGCAGGGGTACGTCGCGCCAGCCGAGGTTCGCCGCGTAGACGGCGATGCCGTGGCCGGCGTCGACGATGCCGGGGACGGCGACCCCGGCGGCCGAGGCGGCGCGCCCGAAGCGCTCCCGGCCGGTGGCGAGGAGTGCGGCGGCGAAGTCCTGGATCGTCTCGACGACGGCGTCGGGGCCCCGCTCGCGGCCGGTGGCCCGGCGCGCTT
Source organism: Streptomyces sp. NPDC047014 (assembly GCF_040644195.1). NCBI lineage: Bacteria > Bacillati > Actinomycetota > Actinomycetes > Kitasatosporales > Streptomycetaceae > Streptomyces > Streptomyces sp. NPDC047014. The sequence goes on from NZ_JBEYVX010000074.1 coordinate 10,598, forward strand.
CGTGGAGCAGGGTGCCGTCCTCGGCGACGAGGGCGGCCTTCATCCCGGTGCCGCCCACATCGAGGGCGATGACGTGTTTCACGGGTTTCACAGAGACAGTCTCGCGTGCTCGGCGGGGAAAGGTCTAGTCCATTGGAGGCGATTGTTGAGTGGCCATACAAAATCGGGCACCCGGCCGGCGGCCGGATGTGGACGAGCCGCCAAAGTGGTGTAGACCTTACGTGGATCGTACGTACAACAAGGAGTGGATCGATACCTGTGAAGGGCCGTTACCTGAGCCTGGCCGCGTCCGGCGCCGCACTGTGCCTGACCGCTGTGACGCTGACGGGCTGCGGAGCCGTCGACGGACTCACCGGAGACAACGAGGTGACCCTGCGGGTCGTGGCGGCCGATTACGGGGACAATCCGCAGAACTCCTCCGCCGCCTACTGGAAGGACCTCGCGGACGCCTTCCAGAAGGAGAACCCCGGCACCAAGGTCGAGGTCAGCGTGTACTCCTGGTCCGAGGTCGACGCCAAGGTCGCGGAGATGGTCAAGGCGGGCAAGGCCCCCGACATCGCGCAGATCGGCGCCTACGCGGACTACGCCGCCGCCGGGAAGCTGTACTCCACCGCCGAACTGCTCTCGGTGAAGACCGAGGCCGACTTCCTGGCCCCGCTCGCGGACGCCGGCAAGGTCAAGCAGACGCAGTACGGCATGCCCTTCGTCTCCAGCACCCGGCTGCTCTTCTTCAACGAGAAGCTGCTCGGCGACGCGGGCGTGATCCCCAAGGACGGCAAGGGCTGGCAGCCCAAGAGCTGGGCCGAGCTGGAGGCGGCGGCCAAGAAGCTCAAGGGCGCGGGCGTGGCCACCCCCTTCGCGCTGCCGCTGGGCCGCGAGGAGGCGCAGGCCGAGACGATGATGTGGATGCTCTCGGGCGGTGGCGGCTACACCGACAACGAGGAGGGCTACTCGCTCGACTCCGCGGACAACGTCAAGACGCTGGAGTTCCTGCGGGACAAGATGGTCGGGCAGGGGCTGACCGGGCCCGTCGAGCCCGCGAAGCTGGACCGGCAGGCCGCCTTCGACGCCTTCACCAAGGGCGAGGTCGGCATGCTCAACGGGCACCCCACGCTGATGAAGCAGGCCGAGGCGAAGGGGGTGAAGTTCGGCATGGTGCAGCTGCCCACCTCCGACGGCTCCCCGCAGCCCGCGATGGGCGTCGCCGACTGGATCATGGCCTTCAAGAACGGCCACCGCGAGCAGTCCGGCAAGTTCCTGGACTTCCTCTACCAGCCGAAGAACGTGACGGCCTTCACGGACAAGTACGACCTGCTGCCCGCCACCACCACCGGCTACCAGGCCAAGCAGGCGGCGACCGGGGGCTCGGCGGCGCAGCTCAAGCCGTTCCTGACGGCGCTGCCCGGCTCGCGGCTGTACCCGGCGGGCAAGAAGTCCTGGGCGGGCGTGAGCGAGGACATCAAGCAGAACATCGGCCGGGCCGTGCAGCCGGGCGGGCAGCCGGCGAAGGTCCTGGAGGACATCGCGGCGTCGGCGCGGGCGGCGGATCCGCGCTGAGGCGGCGGGCTCCGGGGCGGGGTGCTCCGGGGCCGGCCGGCGGGGCGGCTGCCGGGGCGCTGACGGGAGCGTTGTCGGAGCGCGGAGTTAACCTGGCGGTATGACGGACGAGGGGCGGCTGACGGCCACGGAGGCCGCGGTGCTCGCGTACGAGGCGCGCACCTGGCCCGGGCCCGGGGCCAAGGAGCGGGCCATACGGGAAGGGCTGGGGATGACCCCCGTCCGCTACTACCAGCTGCTCAACGCGCTCATCAACGACCCGCGCGCCCTGGAGCACGCCCCCGGCACGGTCAACCGCCTGCGGCGCATCCGGGAGGCGCAGCGGGCGAGGCGATAGCCGTGGCCGCGCTGGGCCGTTAGGGTCGTGCGTATGGGGAGCCAGCCGCACGATCTGCCGATGCCCGTCACCGCAGCCGGACGCGAGGGACTCGAAGCCCTGCTCGCCGCCCCGCGCCGCGCCGTGATCGCCCTCGACTTCGACGGCACCCTCGCCGACATCGTGCCCGACCCCGACCAGGCCAGAGCCCATCCCGACGCCCTGCCCGCGCTGTCGGCGCTCGCGCCGAGGGTGGACTCCGTCGCGGTGATCACGGGGCGGCCGGCGGGGGTCGCGGTCCGGTACGGCGGCTTCGCCGGGGCCGCGGGGCTGGAGCACCTGGTGGTGCTCGGACACTACGGGGCCGAGCGGTGGGACGCGGTGTCGGGGACGGTGTCCGCGCCCGCGGAGCATCCCGGGGTGGCGGCGGTACGGGCCGAGCTGCCGGGGTTCCTGGACTCGATCGGGGCGTGGCAGGGCACGTGGATCGAGGAGAAGGGCCGCGCGCTGGCGGTGCACACGCGGCGGGCGGCGGACCCGGCGGCGGCGTTCGCCGCCCTGCGGGAACCGCTGGCCGCGCTGGCGGCGCGGCACGGGCTGATGGTGGAGCCGGGGCGGGCCGTGCTGGAGCTGAGGCCGCCGGGCATGGACAAGGGGGTCGCGCTCACGGAGTTCCTCGCGGAGCGGGGGGCGGGGGCGGTGCTGTACGCGGGGGACGACCTGGGTGACCTGGCGGCGTACTCGGCGGTCGAGAAGCGGCGGGCGGAAGGGGTGCCTGGGCTGCTCGTGTGCAGCGGCTCGGCGGAGGTTCCGGAACTCTCGGCCCGGGCCGACCTCACCCTCCCGGGCCCCGCGGCGGTAGCCGCCTTCCTCTCGACCCTGGCCGCCGCCCTCCACCCCTGACGGGGCCGCGCCTCAATCGCCGGCGAGGCTAAAGACCGGGGCTCCGCCCCGCACCCCGCGCCTCAAACGCCGGCGAGGCTGGAGTTGGCGTGCCTGAGCACTCCCCGCTGAGGCCAAAGATCGGGGCTCCGCCCCGTACCCCGCGCCTCAAACGCCGGCGAGGCTGAAACAACCGGGCTCCGCCCGGACCCGCGCCTCAAACGCCGGCGGGGCTGGATATGGCGGGGCTGAGGTGGGCAAATTCAGCCCCTCCGGCGTTTGAGGAGCGGGGTCCGGGGCGGAGCCCCGTGCTTCTAGCCCGTCCGGCGATCAGCGGGTCAGGGCCGACAGTTGGGCTTCGAACCACGCTGACGGGGGGAGGGTGGTGGCCGCCGCCGACAGGCGTTTTGTGCGGGCCTCGCGGTCCTCCCCGGGGAGGGACAGGGCCTCGTGGAGGGCGGTGGCCGTCGCCGAGACGTCGTACGGGTTGACCGTCAAGGCGTCGGCCTGGAGGGCTTCGTGGGCGCCCGCGCCTGTGGAGAGGACCAGGGACACGCCGGATTCGGAGACGACCGGGATCTCCTTCGCCACCAGGTTCATGCCGTCCCGGACCGGGTTCACCAGGGCCACGTCCGCCATGCGGTACGCCGCCAGCGAGCGCGTGAAATCGTCCTGGACCGAGACCAGGACCGGCTGCCAGCCCTCCGTGCCGAACTCCGCGTTGATCTCCGCCGCCAGTTCCGACACCGCCGCCGTGTAGTCCCGGTACACCTTGAGGTCCTGCCGGGAGGGGTAGGCCGAGGCCAGGTGGACCACCCGGTCCCGCCACTCCGGGTGGGCCGTCAGGAGTTCGCGGTAGGCCAGCAGCCCCCGCAGGATGTTCTTCGAGAGTTCCGTCCGGTCCACGCGGACGATCGTCTTCCGGTCGCCCACCTCCGCCCGCAGCGCCGCCAGCTTCTCGTCCACCTCCGGCCGGTACGCCAGCCCCCGCAGCTCCTCCGCGTCGACCCCGAGCGGGAACACCGCCACCCGCCCCGCCTCCTCCGGGCCCGCCGCCGCCACGAAGGCGTCGGCCCAGGCGCGGGTGTGGAAGCCGACCACGTCCGCGCCGAGCATCCCGCGCACCAGCTGCTCCCGCACGTCCTCCGGCAGCATGTCCAGGAACTCCCGCGAGGCCCACGGCGTATGCGTGAAGTGGGCGATGCGCAGGTCCGGCCGCAGCTCCCGCAGCTGCCCCGGGACCAGCGCCAGGTGGTAGTCCTGCACCAGGACCGCCGCCCCCGGCGCCGCCTCCTGCGCCAGGGCCCGCGCGAAGGCCAGGTTGTAGGCGGTGTACGACTCCCAGCGCCGCCGGAACGCCGCGTCGAATACCGGCTCGCGCGGCACGTCGTACAGGTGGTGGTGGGTGAACCACAGCACGGAGTTCGCGATCCCGTTGTACGCGTCGTCATACATCGTGGGATCGATGTCCAGCATCCGGACCCCCGGCTCGGAGACCCCCCTGCGCACCGCCTCCCGGTCCGCCTCCGAGAGCGCCGCGCAGATCCACAGCGCCTCCGGCTGCCGCGCGAGGGCCGCCGAGAGGCCGGAGACGAGACCGCCCCCGCCGCGCCGGGCACTGAGCGTGCCGTCGTCGGTGAGGGCGTAGGAGAGCGGGCCGCGGTTCGCGGCTACGAGTACCTGGGAAGCCATGCCGCGAACCTAGCCCGGCCCGCCGGGGCTCAAACCATGGCCGCGGTCACGCCACGTCGCGCGGGGCGTACTCCTCCACCTCCGCCATCGGCGGCCGCTCCTCGGTGTCCACGGGGTACGTGCGCGGTTCGAAGCCCGCCGGGCCCCGCTCGAACTGCGTCAGCTCCGGGCGGACCAGATGCCCGCGCGAGAGCCGGACCTGGGCGGTGCGGTAGATCGCCGCGGCCATCCGGCCCAGTGCCTGACCACCCTGATGGCGGTGCAGCCGTACGCCCACGTCCACCTGGGCGAGCGCGTCCAGTCCGACGGTGTGCAGCGCGTCCACGAGCAGGCCCAGCTCGACCCCGTAGCCGACGGGGAACGGCAGCCGCTCCAGCAGGGAGCGCCGGACCGCGTACTCGCCGCCCAGCGGCTGGACGAAGCCGGCCAGCTGCGGCCAGTGCAGGTTGAGCAGGGGGCGGGCGACCAGCTCGGTGACCCGGCCGCCCTGTCCGGGCGCGTCCCCCAGCGGCCGGTCGTACATGGCCTTCACGAACTGCACGTCCGGGTCGGTCAGCAGCGGGCCGACGATGCCGGAGACGAAGGAGGCGGAGAAGTCCCGCAGGTCGGCGTCGACGAAGCAGACCACGTCCCCGCCGGTCACCAGCAGCGAGCGCCACAGCACCTCGCCCTTGCCGGGCAGGGCCGGGATCCGGGGCAGGATCTCGTCGCGGTGCACCACGCGGGCGCCCGCCTTCGCCGCGACCTCCGCGGTGCGGTCGCGCGAACCGGAGTCGACGACGACCAGCTCGTCCACCAGAGGGAACGGAAGCTCCTCCATCAGTTCCCGTCGGACCGTCTCGACGATCGCGCCGACCGTGGCCTCCTCGTCCAGCGCGGGCAGGACCACGCTGACCGTGGTCCCGGCCGCCCGTTTCCGGTCGAGCAGCTGGTCGAGCGGTCGGTCGGCGGCGGACCAGGAGCGGTCGGCCAGCCAGCGCTCCACCTCTTCCAGCACCCTCAGCACTCCCTGCGTAGCGGCGCAATCGGCCGTTTTGTGATCCATCTCGCGGTTCGGACGGCTGTCTCAACCGCCCGTCCCTTCGGTTACAGTCTTGAACAACGCGAAGGACCACCGCATGCCGGGGGTCCCCGCGTACAAACGCACCGGCGCGCCGCAGAGCGCGCGTGCCGGCGCCATACCGCTCATCCAGAGGGGCAGAGGGACACGGCCCGTTGAAGCCCCGGCAACCCTCCAGCCGGTTCTCGCGATCGCGCGTCAGCGCACGTCGGCGAGGCCCCGGCTAGGGAAGGTGCCAATTCCGTCTCATGGCGAAATGCGCCATGGGGAAGATGAGGAGAAAGGGCCTCGCCATCATGGCTGCACAGACTGTCGCCACCTCTGTCGATCTCGGACCCGCCAACGGCCTTTCCTGTCGCGAGTGCGGTACCCGCTTCGCGCTCGGCCCCATCTTCGCCTGCGCCGAGTGCTTCGGTCCGCTGGAAGTCTCCTACGAGCTTCCCACCGGCGACCCGGAGGCCCTGCGCGCGGCGATCGAGGCCGGCCCGAACAACATCTGGCGTTACGCGCCGCTGCTGCCCGTCCCCGCCGACGTGGCCGGGAAGCCCAGCCTGAACCCGGGCTTCACCAAGCTCGTCGACGCGGCCAACCTGGCCAAGGAACTGGGCGTCACCGGCAAGCTCTACGTCAAGGACGACTCCGGCAACCCGACGCACTCCTTCAAGGACCGCGTCGTGGCCATCGCCGTCGAGGCGGCCCGCGCCTTCGGCTTCACCACCCTCTCCTGCTCCTCCACCGGCAACCTGGCCGGCGCCGTCGGCGCCGCGGCCGCCCGGGCCGGTTTCCGCTCCTGTGTGTTCATCCCGCACGACCTGGAGCAGGGCAAGGTGGTCATGGCCGGGGTGTACGGCGGCGACCTGGTCGGCATCGAGGGCAACTACGACGACGTCAACCGCTTCTGCTCCGAGCTCATCGGGGACCCGCTGGGCGAGGGCTGGGGCTTCGTCAACGTCAACCTCCGCCCCTACTACGGCGAGGGCTCCAAGACCCTGGCGTACGAGATCTGCGAGCAGCTGGGCTGGCGGCTGCCCGACCAGATCGTGATCCCGATCGCCTCCGGCTCCCAGCTGACGAAGATCGACAAGGGGCTCCAGGAGCTGATCAAGCTGGGGCTGGTGGAGGACCGGCCGTACAAGATCTTCGGTGCGCAGGCCGAGGGCTGCTCCCCGGTGTCCACCGCCTTCAAGGCCGGCCACGACGTGGTCCGCCCGCAGAAGCCCGACACCATCGCCAAGTCCCTCGCGATCGGCAACCCGGCGGACGGCCCGTACGTGCTGGACATCGCGCGCCGCACCGGCGGCTTCGTGGAGGACGTCAACGACGAGCAGGTGGTCGAGGCCATCAAGATCCTCGCGCAGACCGAGGGCATCTTCGCCGAGACCGCGGGCGGCGTGACCGTCGGCGTGACGAAGAAGCTCATCGAGAGCGGGCACCTGGACCCGGCGCTGACCACCGTCGTCCTCAACACCGGTGACGGCCTCAAGACCCTGGAGGCGGTGGCCGCGGACAGCGGGCAGACCGCCACCATCCGCCCCAGCCTGGACGCCTTCCGCGCCGCCGGCCTGGCCTGAGCATCCCTCCCGTACTCCCGGCAACTCCCGGCAACTTCCGGAAAGGCAGTAGCGCCATGAGCGTCAACGTCCGCATCCCCACCATCCTGCGCACCTACACCGGCGGTCAGGCCGAGGTCCCGGCGGAGGGCGCGACCCTCGCCGAGGTCATCGAGTCCCTGGAGAAGAACCACCCGGGCATCGCCGCGCGCGTCCTGGACGACCAGGGCAAGCTGCGCCGCTTCGTGAACGTCTACGTCAACGACGACGACGTGCGTTTCGAGGGCGGGCTCCAGGCGGTGACGCCGGACGGCGCCGGAGTTTCGATCATCCCGGCGGTCGCGGGCGGCTGCTGACCCCTCCCGGGCCCCTTCCCGGCCCTCCCCGCTCCACCGCAATTACCCCCTCCGCGAAAAGCGGAGGGGGTAATTCTGCTTGATTGGGCACGGTAGAGTTGGGGAAGTCCCCTCCGCTGGACTTGCCCGCCGCATATGTACGGGTCGCGTGAGGGTCGACATCGGGTCAATGTGCGGGCGCGATATGGGGCTTTGGCGAGATATGCCGGGCCCGAGTTGCCCTGGAATATTCCAAATTTTCACTCTATTTCAATGTTTCTCGGTGTCCAGATTTCTCGTCGGATTGACCTGTTGCAGACAGCACTCGCGCAGATACATTCAGCCTCGGTCGACGCGTTCCGACGCAAGTTCTGACCCGGTAACGCGAAGTGCGTTCCCGCGCAAGGGCCAGTAATAGGGGAGTTAGGCATGGCTCAGGGCACCGTCAAGTGGTTCAACGCGGAGAAGGGCTACGGCTTCATCGCGGTCGACGGTGGTGCGGATGTGTTCGTCCACTACAGCGCCATCCAGATGGACGGGTACCGCACCCTTGAAGAGGGTCAGCGGGTCGAGTTCGAGATCTCGCAGGGCCAGAAGGGTCCGCAGGCGGACATGGTCAAGCTCGCGCTCGGCTAGTCCTGGGAGCATCGACCACCGACGCACGGTCTTCACCGCAGACCTGGAAGACCTTCGAGGGGCCCACATCCCGGACACGGGGTGTGGGCCCCTCGCGTGTGCGCGGCGCCGGGGCCCGTTGTTCCCGAGCCGCTTGCACTCGGAGGGGTCGAGTGCTAATCATTGGCGTTAGCACTCTCCGAGTGAGAGTGCTACTGAACGAGGACCGGGTCGGTGAGGCCCGCAGGGTCCGGTGGGAAGGAACCGCCGGGCACGCAGGCCGTCCGTCGCGGGCGCGGGCGCGGTCCTGGGAGCAATCCACCGCTGTCCGGGAGGACCACTTCAGATGGCCAAGATCATTGCGTTCGACGAGGAGGCCCGGCGCGGCCTCGAGCGTGGGATGAACCAGCTCGCCGACGCCGTCAAGGTCACCCTTGGCCCCAAGGGTCGCAACGTCGTCCTTGAGAAGAAGTGGGGCGCCCCCACGATCACCAACGACGGTGTCTCCATCGCCAAGGAGATCGAGCTCGAGGACCCGTACGAGAAGATCGGCGCCGAGCTGGTCAAGGAAGTCGCCAAGAAGACGGACGACGTCGCCGGCGACGGTACGACCACCGCCACCGTGCTGGCCCAGGCGCTCGTCCGCGAGGGCCTGCGCAACGTGGCCGCCGGTGCGAACCCGATGGCCCTCAAGCGTGGTATCGAGAAGGCCGTCGAGGCCGTCTCCGCCGCCCTGCTCGCCCAGGCCAAGGATGTCGAGACCAAGGAGCAGATCGCTTCGACGGCCTCCATCTCCGCCGCCGACACCCAGATCGGCGAGCTCATCGCCGAGGCCATGGACAAGGTCGGCAAGGAAGGCGTCATCACCGTCGAGGAGTCCCAGACCTTCGGTCTGGAGCTGGAGCTCACCGAGGGTATGCGCTTCGACAAGGGCTACATCTCGGCGTACTTCGCCACCGACATGGAGCGTATGGAGTCGGCTCTCGACGACCCGTACATCCTGATCGTCAACTCCAAGATCGGCTCGGTCAAGGACCTGCTGCCGCTCCTGGAGAAGGTCATGCAGTCCGGCAAGCCGCTGCTGATCATCGCCGAGGACGTCGAGGGCGAGGCCCTGTCGACCCTGGTCGTCAACAAGATCCGCGGCACCTTCAAGTCCGTCGCCGTCAAGGCCCCGGGCTTCGGTGACCGCCGCAAGGCCATGCTCGGTGACATCGCCATCCTCACGGGCGGCACGGTCATCTCCGAGGAGGTCGGCCTCAAGCTGGAGAACGCCGGTCTCGACCTGCTGGGCCGCGCCCGCAAGGTCGTCATCACCAAGGACGAGACGACCATCGTCGACGGTGCCGGTGACAGCGACCAGGTCCAGGGCCGCGTGAACCAGATCCGCGCCGAGATCGAGAACTCGGACTCGGACTACGACCGCGAGAAGCTCCAGGAGCGCCTGGCGAAGCTGGCCGGCGGCGTGGCCGTCATCAAGGCCGGTGCCGCGACCGAGGTCGAGCTCAAGGAGCGCAAGCACCGCATCGAGGACGCCGTCCGCAACGCGAAGGCCGCCGTCGAGGAGGGCATCGTCGCCGGTGGTGGCGTGGCCCTGCTCCAGGCGTCCGCCGTCTTCGACAAGCTGGAGCTCGACGGCGACGAGGCGACCGGCGCCAACGCCGTGAAGCTCGCGCTGGAGGCCCCGCTCAAGCAGATCGCCGTCAACGGTGGCCTGGAGGGTGGCGTCGTCGTGGAGAAGGTGCGCAACCTTCCCATCGGCCACGGCCTGAACGCCGCGTCCGGCGAGTACGTCGACATGATCGCCGAGGGCATCATCGACCCGGCGAAGGTGACGCGCTCCGCGCTGCAGAACGCCGCGTCGATCGCCGCGCTGTTCCTGACGACCGAGGCCGTCATCGCCGACAAGCCCGAGAAGGCCGGTGCCCCCGCGGGCGGCGGCATGCCGGGTGGTGACATGGACTTCTGATCGTCCTGAGGGTCGATCGGCTGTTCTCGAACGAGGGCGGCACCCCGACGGGGGTGCCGCCCTCGGGCGTTCCCGGCCCGTCCGGGCGGTAAAACCTATGGCCGGGGCGGGGGCGGGCGTGTGAACGTACGCGCATGGGGAGTTCGTGGGCCTACGCGGTGTTCCGGACCGATGATCTCGGGGAGGCCCATCGCCGGGCCCGGATGCTGTGCGCGCGGATGCGGCCGCTCGAACCGGAGATGTGGCTGTGCGCGCGGACGCGGACGGTGGCCGAGGCGCGGGGCATGGCGGCGCTGCTGCCGGCGGGCATGTTCGACCCGTCGGACTACTGGTCCGCGGCCGACACCTGGTACCTGGGCGCGGAACTCCCGCGCGACGACCACGAGCTGGCCGCCGCGCTGCCGCTGACCGTGGACGCGTACGCGGCTCCGGGCGCGGTGGAGCAGGCGTTCCTGCGGGTGCTGCGGGGCGGGGTGGCCACGATGCTGTGGCGGGGGGCCTGGCCGGAGGTGCCGGGGATCCCGTCCGCGTCGGCCGACCCCACGAACCAGCGGGTGGAACTCGACCTGAACGAGGGACACCCGGAGGGCCGCCACACGGTCTACGCGCACTTCGCGGACCCGGACGAGATCGGCGCGGCGCATCTCGCCGAGGCGATCGGCGGCACGCTCCTGGGCCCCGCCCAACGAGGCCGCTGACGGCACGGATCCGGCCCCGACGGCGTGTGAGGCGCGGGTCCGGGCAGAGCCCGGGAGACGGCGGGGCGGCTCCGCATACGCTGGAGGCATGGCTGACCTCTTCGTGAAGATCTGCGGGCTGCGGACCGCGCCGGACGTGGACGCCGCCGTGGCGGCGGGAGCCGATGCCGTCGGCTTCGTCTTCGCCCCCGGCAGCCCCCGTACGGTCGGCGCCGCGGCGGCGCGGGAGCTGGCGGCGCGGGTGCCGGAGTCGGTGCTCACCGTCGGGGTGTTCCGCGGGCAGCCGGTGGCGGAGGTGCGGCGGTTCGCCGAGGAGAGCGGGGTGCGGGCCGTACAGCTGCACGGCGAGGAGGGGCCCGAGGAGTTCGCGGCGCTGCGCGCGGACGGCCGGACCCTGCTGCGGGCCACCGCGCTGCCGGTGGAGCGCTGCGGTGCGTACGGGGAGGACCTGCTGCTGCTGGACGCGCCCGACCCCGGCTCCGGGAAGCCGTGGAACTGGGGGGCGGCGGATTTCACCGCGCCCGAGGGCCGCTGGCTGCTGGCGGGCGGGCTGCACGCGGGCAATGTGCGCGAGGCGCTGGAGACGACCGGGGCGTGGGGCGTGGACGTCTCCAGCGGCGTCGAGCGGGAGCGCGGGGTGAAGTCCCCGGAGCTGATCCGCGCCTTCGTGACGGCGGCGCGGGGCGGCCGGCCCTAGGAGGCGGACGAGGCGGAGGCGGCGGAGGCCGTTCTCGTCGCCAGCGCCTTGAGGGCGGTTTCGAGGGCCTGGTCCGCCGGGGCGGGGAGGTCGGGGGTGACGCCCACACCCTCCCAGTTGCCGCCCGTCACGGTGTTCACGGTGCGGGCGATCGGCACCGTCACCTGGATGTGCTCGGTGAGGGTGTGCCGGACGGTGGGGTGGGCGCCGCCGCGGGTGGTCTCGCCGACGAGGGTGGCGCGGCCGTGGGCCTGGAGGGTGTAGGCGACGTCCTCGCCGCCGGAGAAGGTGAGGGCGCTGGTGAGGATGTACACCGGGCGGTCGAGGTAGCGGGGCGCGGGCAGGTGGCCGGCGGTCCAGTACTGGCGGGTGGTGCCGGTGGGGCCGTCGTGGATGTCGTTGAGGTGGGTCTGGTCGTCGGGGAAGAAGTAGCTGCACCACATCGCGGCGCCCTCGGGCATGCCGCCGCGGCAGGACCGGAGGTCCAGGACGAGGGCGGTGCTGCCGGCGGCGAGCTGCATGGCGGCGCCCATGGCGGGGGCGCCCTCGTCGGTGCCGGGTATGTAGGTGATCCGGACGACCGCGACGCCGTCGTCCAGGGTCTCCACGCGCCGGACGCCCTGGTTCTCGCTGCGGAGCAGGGCGAGGAAGGCGGCGCGGCCGGCGTCCTGGTCCTCGGGCTCCAGGGACAGGGGCTCCGCGGACCAGAGCAGCCGCATGTGCTTGTCGGGGCAGACCTCCTGGAGGTCGGCGGTGACGGCCGCGCAGAGCGCGGGCCCGTCCAGCCCGTCGTACGCGCCGTCCGCGCGGCGGCGGCGGATCGCGATGCCGATCCGCTCGGCCTTCTCGGGGAAGACGTAGCCGGTCCCGATGTGGTGCAGGGCCTGTTCGATGATCTCTTCGGTGTGAGGCACGGCGCGCCATGCTAGGCCCGCACGGCGTTCACCGCAGCGGGTTTTCGTCCCCCCTGCCCGCCCCGCCCGGACGGCCGGGCACGACCGGCGTTCCGGTGACGGCGAGGCCGAGGCGCATCGGGAGCATGACGCCGTGGAGACCTCGCCCATCCACTGGACGGCCTTCTCGGTGGCGGCGACCGCCGCGGTCAGCAGGGGCCTGCGGGAGGCGACGGCGGCACACAGGGGAGCGGGCACCCCGCCGTCGTGCCGAGCGCGGCGGGTCCGAAGCCGAGGTCGCGGGTGCCGCGGCCCGCGTCGGCGGACAGGCCCGGCAGGAGGGTGACGCAGACGATGCCCGCCACGGACACGGCGGCGAGGACGGTCGGGACGACGGGGGCGGTGGTGCGGCGAGCGAAGACGGCCGCCGGGACGCCGAGCGCCACGGCCAGGACGCAGAATCCGAGGACGAGGCCCGGTACCGCGCCCATCGACGCTTCGCTCATGAGGGTGTCTCCTCGGGGGCGTGGTACGACGTGCTGACGTTGCCCCACTGCGTGATGACCGTCTGCCCGGCGGAGACGGACTGGTAGGCGTCGCCGCTGGTGGTGGCGGCGTACGCGGCGGTCCCCCGGCGACGGCTCCGATGGCCGACGTCCGCATGAGCATGCGAACCCCTCCCCAGTCCGTTGAGCTGTTCCGGCGAGTGACGCTAGAGATGCACCGGTGACGGTCCAGGTGAATACGAGCCGTTCGCCACGACACACCGGTGCGTGGGGAGGGCGGGGTGGACCCCCGTCGGGGGCTGCTGCGGCTGCGGGGATGCTCGGTCGGGCGGGAGCGCGGCCGTCGCCGACGGGCCCGAATCGACCGGCGCCGGCTGCCGCTGGGCAACGGCCAGGATCGCCATGGCCGCGACGGATGGTGCGGTCGGCGGCGTGGCGAACAAGGTGAAGCAGGTCGCGAACCGGCTCGGGAACGAGGCCACCGAGGGCGTCGTCCAGAACCTCTGAGCCGACCCCCTTCGGGCGCACCGCGTACTGGCTGCGCCCGAAGGCATGTGGGTCAGACGCTGGCGATGAACGCCGTCCAGGCGGTTGCGCCGAAGGCGATGTGCGGGCCGTCCGTCACCTTCGAGTCCCGGACGGGCACGATGTCGACGTGCGCGTCGCAGACCTCGACGCAGCTGCCGCCGTCGCCGTCACTGTGGGTGGACTTCCGCCAGCTGCCCATCTCCAGGCAGCTACCGCCGCTGGCGTCGCTGTAGCTGGACTTGTGCCAGGTGGCCATCTCCAGGCAGTCGCCGCCGCTGGCGTCGCTGTAGGAAGACTTGTGCCAGATGGCTGTCGAGAGGTCGTACTCAGGCGTGCTGGTCATGTTCGTAATCCTCCGCCACCGACTCGATCAAGGCCAGAGATTCACGCGGGGGAAGCGCGTTGGCCGTAAGGAGATCGTAGGCCAGTGTGTGGCGGGCCACCGTCGCCGGATCGTCGAAAAGCTGCCCCGTATCCATGCCTTGGACGTAAGCCAGTGGGGGAGCGTCTTCGAAGGACATCAGCTTGAGAGAACCCGCCATCGCTGCGTGCATGCCAGCGCTGAACGGGAGGACCTGGACGATGATGCGGCGCTGGCGCACCAGATTGGCAATGTGGCGCAGAGCTTCGGCCAGCACCTTCTTGCTCTTGCCTACGCGGCGCAGTACGGCCTCGTCGAGCACGCACCAAAACATGGGGGGAGTTGGAGCGTCGAGCACCTCGGAGCGCTCCAACCGGTTCGCGACCAGTTCGCCGATAGCCTCCTCGTCCGCGGTGGGATGGCCAGCGCGGAACACTTCGCGCGCGTACGCCTCTGTCTGGAGCAGCCCCGGGATCAGCTGGGGCGCGTACTCACGGATGGCCGTCGCCAAGGCTTCCGCCTTGGCTGCCTCCGCGAAGTGGTCGGGATACTTCGTTTTGGCCGCCGCCTCGCAGTTTCGCTCGAAAAAGCCGTCCGTCTCGAGGAGTTCGTCCAGCTGTCGGGCGAACCGAAGATGCATTCGACGCGTACCCGCTTCGAGTTGGCCGATGAACGACCCGCTGACGTACAGCGCTGCGCCCAGTTCGTTCTGGCTGAGCCCGGCGCGTTCGCGGGCAACGCGCAGCTCAGCGCCCAGAAAGGCGCGTGGGGAGGAGGAGGGATCGAGGATTTTCGTTGCCATGGCAACTCCCAATCAACACATGGGGGTGTTCCCGGGTGCTTTCTTGAAAGGCTAGCCATCTGGTCGCCACTCTGTGTCGAGAAGTCGCATACTCAGAGTGGAAAGGTGACATGTCATGGTGCTCTCGCCCAAGGAACGGATGCAGGCGGCGGAGGAGGCCGTACGGGAGCTCAAGGCTGCGCTCGACGGGGTGGGGGTGACGTTCCCCTCGCTCGGGGTGGAGCGGGTGTCTGCGGCCGGAACGTACGGCTTGCCGCTGGTGGATCTGGGGCGGTGCAATCTGGACACCGCGCTACGGCTGGCGGCCGTACTGCACGAGCGGTCGCACCCATGAGCGGGTGCGACCGGACGCGGGTGGAGGCCGCGCTGGAAGGGTTCTTCGAGGTGGCGCGGAGCTGGGAGTTCGAGCTGGCCTGGAAACTGTGCTGGCTGGAACGGGAGTTCGCGGAGGCGGGCTGGAAGGGCGGGCCGCCGGCCAGCCAGGAATCGGTGCGCGATCTGGACCGCTTCCTGCGGGGGGCCCGGGGGGCCGAGGAGGCGGGGGCGTAGGGGTCAGTCCGTGCGGAGGCGCGCGTGGAGGTGTTCGTCGTGCCAGCCGTCGGAGTGGAGGAGGGCGCCCCTCATGGTGCCCTCCAGGGGGAATCCGGCCCTGAGGGCCACGGCGCAGGACGCCGGATTCCGTACGGAGTGCGTGATGCGCACGCGGTGCAGGCCCAGGTCCTCGAAGGCCCAGCGGGACGCCTAGCGCGCGATGCGCTCCCCGGCTGCGGCCGGGTCGAGGCGGGGGTTGCGGTTCCAGTGGGCTATGTCCGGGTCGTGGGTGGCCTCGGCCAGGGCCGGGGCGTCGGGTGGGGTCCAGGGGCGCAGGAGTGCCCCGCAGGGCAGGGGGAGTTCGGGCTGCGGGGCGGAGGACATGTGGCCCGGGGGGACGACGGGCGGTATCGGGGCGGTCATGGGGTGATCATGCAGCGCGCTTCACGCACAGGGCGGTTTCGCCGAGGGAGTGGGTGTGCCAGTGGGCGGGGTCGCTCAGGTGGGCGGTGGCTTCGGGGGGCGGGCCCAGGATCAGGTTGCCCGCGAGCAGGGTGCCGCCCGGGCGCAGCAGGCGGTGCAGGTGGGTGACGACCTCCAGGGTCGGGGTGAAGCCGTCGAAGAAGGCCAGGTCGTAGGCGCCGGGGTCGAGGCCGGGCAGGACCTCCTCCGCCGCGCCGGGGCGGACGGTCACCCGGTCGGTGAGGCCGTGGCGGGCGATCTGCTCCCGGGCCAGCCGGACGTGGTCCGGGTCCGTCTCGACGGTGTCGACGTGCGCCAGCGGCGCCGCGTCCGCCATCGCGAGCGCGGTGTAACCGAGGGCCGTGCCCACCTCCACGATCCGCCGCGCGCCGACCGCCGCCGCCAGGGTGGCGGGGAGCGAGCCCTCCCCGTACGCGTACGCACCGCAGCCGTGGGCGCGCCGGTGGCGGCGGGTGGCCTCCTGCACCCCGGCGAAGGCGTCGGGGACCTCCAGGGGGTTCCGTACGGCCGCGACGACCGCCACGGCGGCGGTCCGGACCCGGCGCCACCGGTCGGTGCGGTGCGCTGTCGTCTTCGCGCTCATGGGCCTCTGCTCCCGGGGGACTCGGGCGGGCCTGTCCGGCGCGCCGCTCTGCGCGTACGGTGGCACTTGAACCGGACTTCAAGTCAAGGGGCGGGCCGGGCATGGACATCGCGGAAGTGGCGGCGGCGACGGGCGTCGCGCCCTCCGCGCTGCGGTACTACGAACGCCTCGGCCTGCTGGAGCCCGAGGGGCGGAACGGCCTGCGCCGGACCTACCGCCCGGAGGCGGTCGACCGGGTGGCCCTGATCCTGGCGGCGCGGGCCAGCGGCTTCTCCCTGGCCGAGCTGAAAGAGCTGCTGGATACGCCGCCGGGTGAGGTGCGCCCGTACCTGCGCGG
Organism: Streptomyces sp. NPDC047014; assembly: GCF_040644195.1. Lineage (NCBI taxonomy): Bacteria > Bacillati > Actinomycetota > Actinomycetes > Kitasatosporales > Streptomycetaceae > Streptomyces > Streptomyces sp. NPDC047014. Next base: position 26,993 of record NZ_JBEYVX010000074.1, read on the forward strand.
GCGGATCGACGTGCTCGACCGGCGCATCGAGGCGATGCGGGAGGCGCGGGCGCGCATCAGCCACGCCCTGACCTGCGCGCACCCCTCGCTGCTGGACTGCCCGACCTTCCGGGCGGGGCTGCGGGACCTGCTGCCGTAGGGGACGGGCCCGGGTCGGTCGGGTCGGGTCGGTTCGGGTCGGTGGGCCGGTCGGGTCGGTCGGCGGCTCAGGTCAGGGCCGGGGCCTTGGCCGGGCCGTCGGGGTCCGGGGCGGGCGGGTCCGGCGTCGCGTCCGGGGCCGGGGCCGGGTCGGGGTCGGGGTCGGTGTTGAGGTCGGCCAGCATGCGCGGGGTGAAGCCGAAGAAGTACGTGGCGGCGAAGCCGACGAGGTAGCCGACGAGGAGACCGCCCGCGTAGATCGCGAGGCTCGCGCCGAGGCCCGACGTACCGTCCAGCAGCGGGAAGAGGGCCCAGCCGGACGGGCCGATGGCCGTGGAGCCGAAGGAGACGCCGAGCTGGTTGAAGAGCCCGACGAAGGCTCCGCCGGCCGCGCCGCCCACGCAGGCGGTGACGAAGGGGCGGCCCAGGGGGAGGGAGACGCCGTAGATGAGGGGTTCGCCGATGCCGAGGAAACCGGCGGGGAGCGCCGACTTGATGGTGGCGCGCAGCGATCCGTTGCGCGGGAGGCGGCAGTAGACGGCGAGGGCCGCCCCGACCTGCCCGGCGCCCGCCATGGCGAGGATGGGCAGCAGGACGGTGTGGCCGGACTGCTCGATGAGCGTGGTGTGGATGGGGATCAGGGCCTGGTGCAGGCCGAGCATCACGAGCGGGAGGAAGAGCCCGCCGAGGACCAGCCCGGCGAAGGCGCCGCCGGTGGAGAGCAGGCGGTCGGCGAAGGTGCCGATGGCGGCGGATGCCTCGCCCGCGAGGAACATGAGGCCGAAGAGGGTGGCGAGGCCGGAGAGGAGGACGGTGAGGGTGGGGGTGACCAGCACGTCCAGGGCCTCGGGGACCCAGCTGCGGCACCACCTCTCCACGTACACGGCGAGGAGGGCGGCGGCGAGGGCGCCGAGGACGCCGCCCTGGCCGGGGCGGAGCTCCGTACCGAAGGCGGTGATCTTCGCGACGCCCGGGAAGACGATGATCGCGGCGACCGCGCCGCCGAGGACGGGGGTGCCGCCGAACTCCTTGGCGGTGTTGTAGCCGACGAAGACGGCGATCAGGGACATGAAGCCGGAGGCGATGGCGGCGAGGGCGGGGACGACGGCGGGGAGCAGGCCGAGGTTGGCGAGGAGGCCGTTGAGGCCCGCGATGACGCCGCAGCCGATGAGGGCGGGGATGAGCGGGACGAAGATGTTCGCGACGCGGCGGAGGAGGAGCTTGAGGGGGGTGGCGTTGCGGCGGGCGCCGGCCTGCTTCAAGGCGGCGCCCCGGGCGGCGAGTTCCTGGGCGGTGGTGGGCGGGGTCGTGGGTGGGGTCGCCGGTGGGGGCGTGGGCCGGGCCGTGGGCGGGGTTGTCGGCGGTTCCGCCGGTGGGGGCGCCGGCTGGGATTGCGCGAGCAGGGACTCGAACTCCGGGGTGACGCGGGCGACCGTGCCGGGGCCCAGGACGATCTGGTAGCTCTCGCCGTCCTCGACCACGCCGAGTACGGCGGGCAGCGCGCGCAGGGGCTCGTCCTGGACGAGGGAGCGGTCGCGCAGCGAGAGGCGCAGGCGGGTCATGCAGTGGGTGACGGAGCGGATGTTGTCCGGGCCGCCGACCAGCGGGAGGATCGCGGCGGCCGTGGCGCGGTTCTTGTCTGGGGACATGTTTCGCCTTGCCGGTTGGGGGCTGGTGGGGCGGGGGCGCGGGGCGGCGGGTGCGGGCCAGTGGGCGCGGGTCGGCGGGCGTGGGTCAGCGGGTGTGGGTCAGGGCGGCGCGGAGGTGGCCGTGGGCGGCGGTGAGGAGGCGGGCGGCCTCGGGGGCGTCGACTCCGCCGAGGAGGACGAGGATCGCGTGCTTGACCTCGCCGCCGGTGGCGGTGAGGGCCGCCTCGATCTCCTCGTCCGGCGCGCCGGTGGCGAGGGCGACGATGCGGTGGGCGCGGGCGCGGAGCTTGTCGTTGGTGGAGCGCAGGTCGACCATGAGGTTTCCGTAGGTCTTGCCCAGGCGGATCATGGTGATGGTCGAGATGAGGTTGAGGACGAGCTTCTGCGCGGTGCCGGCCTTGAGGCGGGTGGAGCCGGTGAGCAGTTCGGGGCCGACGACGACCTCGATGCGGTGGTGCGCGGCGGCGGCGAGCGGGGAGCCGGTGTTGCAGGCGAGGCCGATGGTGAGCGCGCCGAGGGCGCGGGCGTGCTCGACGGCGCCGACGGCGTAGGGGGTGCGGCCGGAGGCGGAGATGCCGATGAGGGTGTCCTCGGGGCCGAGGGAGAGGGCGTCGAGGTCGGCGCGGGCCAGTTCGGCGGAGTCCTCGGCGCCTTCGACGGCGCGGGTGAGGGCGGTGGGGCCGCCGGCGATGAGGCCGACGACGGTGGCGGGGTCGGTGTTGAACGTCGGCGGGCACTCGCTGGCGTCGAGCACGCCGAGCCGGCCGGCGGTGCCGGCACCCGCGTAGACGAGGCGGCCGCCGCGGGCCATGCGGGGGGTGAGGGCGTCGATGGCGTCGGCGATGCGGGGGAGCTGCGCGGCTACGGCCGGGGGGACGGTGGCGTCCTCGGCGTTCATGGTGCGGGCGAGGGCGAGGGTGGGGAGCTTGTCGATCTCGGCGAGGTCGGGGCGGAAGGCTTCGGTGGTGAGGGTTTCCAGCGTGGCGCGGAGGTTTGAGGCGGCGGCGGCTGCTTCGGCGGCGGTCATGGCGGCTCCCGGGGGTCGCCTGAACGCTATTTTCGCCCCGAGCCAAGGTCAATCCGCCATTCCGGCCGCCCGCCTGCCTCCGCGCTTCCGCCGCGCAATCCAGCCTCGCCGGCGTTTGAGTCGCGGGGGTTCGGGGGCGGAGCCCCTGACGGCGGCGCCGCACCCGGCATGCTTGGGCGCCGTCGCGCAAGCGGCCCCGACCTCCGGCCGGGCTTCGGGCGAGGCCGACGGCTACGACGGCGGATCCGGCTACGAGGACACCTACGACCACCCCCGCAGGCGCCGCGGCAAAGGGCGCAGGTGGGCCACC